>CAZSVD010000184.1:0-1623 GCA_964610145.1 uncultured bacterium
CGAGGGCTTTATCGCAACCAACGTGCCCGTGCTACGGCGATGAGTGAGATCAATGCATTGAAAAAATTGGCCAAGGATCAGGATTTTGCCGCTCAAACCGAGTTTTTCGAGTGCTTGGAAAGATCGATGAATCAATATTTCGCGGATAAATGGAATTTGTCGGCGCAGGGGACCGCGCGCTCAGAAATTGACCGACGCTTGCGTATTGCTTTCGGTGAGCATGATCCGATTTGCGCTGAGGCGGCAGGAGTGTATCAGCTTTGTGATGAGTCCCGCTTTGGACGCGGCTCGATTCCGGAATCTTCAAAAGAATTGGCAGTGCGCGTCTTTTTGAATTTGGTCAATCGATTGGAGCAGCTCAAATGAATAAGAATTTGAGAATGATCATCGGTAGTATGTGGTTGATTGCGTTTCTGATTTTGCCTTGCGCGGGGCATGCCGCGGATGTCTCCAAGGATTTTCAGGGCGCGGAATTTTTGTATAAGCAGGGAAAGTTTAACGAAGCCGCCAAGGTTTATGACGGACTTGCCGCCACCGCAACGGCGAAAGCGCAGCCTGTCATTTTCTTTAACGCGGGAAACAGTTATTTTCGGGCGGGAGATATTGTTCAGGCGATTTGGAATTATGAGCGCGCGTTGGCGCGGAATCCCTGGTATGCAGACGCGCGTTATAACCTGAATGCCGCAAAATCACGCATTGAGTATAAGATCGAAGATCACCGTAATTTTTTTATCCGCTTTCACGATATGGTTTTGATTTGGGTTCAGGCTTGGCAGTTGGCCTGCGCGGCATTGATTTTTTTGATGTTCTTTCTGGTCGGATGCGCCGCATGGTTGTGGAATTCAAACCGTCAGTCCTTTTGGGCTTTTCCTCGGGGCGAATTTTTGACGATTTTTTTGCTGATCGCGATGGTTTGGTGCGCTAAAGTTTTTTACACGGAACACTACCAAGAAGCGATTGTGATTGCGAGTGAAGCGGAAGTACGTTATGGGCCTTCGACGGATAACCAAAGTTTAATGAAGCTTGGCGGTGGGCTCAAGGTGTATATTGTTGATTCGCGTGAAGACTGGAGCCGGGTTTTAACCTGGAATGGTGAGACGGGTTGGATTAAGAACAACGAATTGGGCCGGATTGAATCATGAAAACTAAAAAACAAACAAAAAAAGTTTCTTACGACGCAAAGGGTTGGCATTTTGGCCCTTACGGCGGACGTTATGTGCCCGAAACCTTAATGAAGGCGCTGAATGAGCTTGAAAAGGCTTACGCGGTGATTAAGCGCGATAAGAAATTTCAAAATGAACTTGAAATGTATTTGCGCGATTATGTCGGAAGACCGAGTGCGCTCTACGAGGCGAGAAATTTAACCAAACATTTTGGTAAGGCGCGTATTTTTCTTAAGCGTGAAGATCTGAATCATACAGGCGCGCATAAAATTAACAGTGCTATTGCTCAAGGGCTTTTGGCGAAGAGGCTCGGTAAAAAAAGGATCGTGGTTGAAACCGGCGCCGGGCAGCATGGCGTTGCTTCCGCGACTGCCGCTGCATTGCTCGGTTTAGAGTGCGTTGTTTACATGGGAGCTTTGGATGTGGAACGCCAGGCGCTGAATGTTTACAAAATGAAATT
>CAZSVD010000185.1:0-3435 GCA_964610145.1 uncultured bacterium
CACCCCCAAAACCCAACGGAGAAGCTGATTTAACTTATGTGGGTAACGTTGCCAAAGAAATTGCTACTCATATGCGGAGTTATCGGTTGATTGTTGAAAAGAGCACAGTTCCCGTAGAAACAGGAGATTGGATTAAAACTATTGTAAAAAAATATGTCAAAAAGGGCGTTGCGTTTGATGTTGCTTCAAATCCTGAATTTTTAAAAGAGGGGTCAGCGATTCAGGATTTACTTAATCCCGATCGTATCGTTATCGGTGTGGAGAGTTCTAGGGCGGATACGATTTTGAAAAAAATTTATGCACCGCTGAAAAAGGAAATTTATTCGACGGATATTCGCAGTGCGGAGCTTATTAAGCACGCGTCAAATTCGTTTTTAGCTTTAAAAATTACTTTTGCAAATCAATTGTCCCAAGTTTGCGACGCGGTTGGTGCGGATGTGGAACAGGTCGCTAAGGGGATGGGAATGGACTCCCGCATTAGCCCGCATTTTCTCAGAGCCGGAATTGGTTTTGGCGGATCATGCTTCCCCAAAGATTTGAGTGCCTTTTATAGCATTTCTAAGAAAAAGGGTGTTTTTTTTGAAATACTCAAGCAAGCTTTGGATGTCAATCAATCCTTGCCGCGATATTTCGTCGATAAAGTTCGCGCTTCCCTGGGCTCATTAAATAAGCGTAAACTCGCCGTATTGGGTCTTGCATTTAAACCCGATACGGATGATATGCGCGAGGCGCCATCGATTCCCGTGATTCAGCTATTGCAAGAGGCCGGAGCACAGATTACAGCTTATGATCCTGAAGCCATGGAGAAATCAAAGCCATATTTAAGGAAGGTTCGATATGTAGCGAACCCTTATCTCGCTGCTAAAGGGGCGGATGCCATTTTAATTTTGACTGAATGGAGTGAGTTTCTTAACCTTGATTTTGATCGACTCAAAAAGACTATGAAAAAGCCACTTTTGATTGACGGTAGAAATATGTATTCTTATTCGGAAATGAGTAAACGCGGATGGACTTATTTGAGTATGGGTCGTCCCTCAGTGAATGTCAGGAGAAGCAAATGAAGGGTGTTATTTTAGCAGGCGGGTTGGGGAGCCGACTTTTTCCTTTAACGAAGGTAACCAACAAACATTTATTGCCGGTTTATCACAAACCGATGATTTATTACCCGATTGAGACATTGGTGGATGCGGGCGTAAAGGATTTAATGATTGTCACCGGAGGGAATTCGTCCGGAGATTTCTTACGTCTTATTGGAAACGGTCGTCAATTCGGATTGAATCACGTTTCATTCGCGTATCAGGACGGTGAGGGCGGAATTGCCGACGCATTGCGTTTAGCCAGCCGTTTCGCGGCAGGTGAAAAAGTGATTGTTATGCTCGGGGATAACATCATTGGTTCAAGCATCAAGTCTTCCGTGACGAAATTTATGGATCAAGAATCCGGTGCCCGGGTTATTTTGAAAAAGGTCAATGATCCGGAGCGTTTTGGAGTCGCTGAATTGCGCGGGAAAAAAGTAGTTTCCATCGTGGAAAAGCCAAAAAATCCAAAAAGTCACTATGCGGTAACCGGAATTTATATGTATGACCGGCAGGTGTTTGATATCATTTCCCAATTGAAGCCCTCCCGGCGAGGCGAACTTGAGATTACGGATGTCAATAACTGGTATTTAAAGCAAGGGTTATTGGAGTTTGATATGCTGTCCGGATTTTGGAGTGATGCGGGCACATTTGAGTCTTTAACCCGTTCGGCGGAGCTTGTTCGCCGTCATGAATCACGGAGAAAAAAATGAAGCGTGTTGTTGTTACCGGAGGTTGCGGGTTTATTGGGTCCAACCTGATTCGTCATTTAATCAAAGCAACCGATTATCAAATTATTTGTGTCGACCGGCTCAGCTATTCCGGTAATCCAGAAAACATAGCGGAATTCCGCAATAATCCGCGTTTTGAATTTGTGCAGGCCGATATCGGTGATGCGACGGCGATGGATCGCGTTCTTTCTCGTGTCGATGGTGTCATTAATCTCGCTGCGGAAACTCATGTTGATCGCTCAATTGATGATGCCGATGATTTCTTGCGTACGAACATTCTGGGCGCGGAAACTTTGGTGCGACTGGCCAAGAAGTATGGGGTTCAACGCTTTCTGCATATGTCAACGGATGAGGTTTATGGTTCTATCCGAACAGGAAAATTTACCGAGAACTCGCCGATTGAGCCAAATAGTCCGTATTCCGCATCCAAGGCTGCTGCGGATCTTCTTATGCGCGCTTATCGTGAAACTTATCACTATCCTGTTTTGATAACACGCTGCACAAACAATTATGGGCCGTATCAATACCCCGAGAAAGTGATTCCGCTTTTTGTGACAAATTTGATCGCTGGAAAGAAGGTTCCGCTTTACGGAGACGGCCAAAATCGACGCGATTGGATTCACGTGGAGGACGCGGTCCGGGCGCTCCATTTGGTTTTTGAGAAGGGAATTTTGGGTGAGGTTTACAACATTGGATCCGATAATGAACTCAGCAATTTAGAGCTGACTCAAGCTATTTTAAAAAATATGGGGTTTGGTTCCGATCGGATTGAATACGTTGCTGATCGTCCTGGGCATGATTTTCGTTACGCGCTTGATTTTTCAAAAATCAAAGCACTCGGTTTTTCTCCGCGCTACAATGTGAACGATGGTCTTAAAAACACTATCGAGTGGTATAAAACGCATGAGGGCTGGTGGAAGCCTCTCAAGCAGAATAAATATACCAATAAGTAAGATTTTCTAAAACCAACGCGGAAAAGGTTATGAAAATTCTTGTTACCGGCGCGTTGGGCATGTTGGGCTCTGATCTTTCCGAGGTGTTTTCTCGCGACACCGACGTATTTATGCTTGGGCGGCGACCGGACCCTCTTGACCGCATCACCTACACCGAGCTGGATTTAACCGATACTTCCGCGTTACGGCAATATATGCATGAGTTGCGTCCTGATTTTGTTCTTCATGCCGCGGCCTACACAAAAGTAGATGCCTGTGAATCGGAACGAGAGACTGCCTTTTCGCAAAATGCCCAAATCACCAAAGACCTTGCGCTTATCTGCAATGAAACTAATTCATGCCTAATTTTTTTCAGCACGGATTATGTTTTTTCAGGACAAAAAAAAGAACCTTATCTCGAAGAAGACCCCCTCCAGCCGATCAGCTACTACGGGGTCACTAAAGCGGCCGCGGAAGAATTTTTAAAAGATGTTGCGGCGCAGTATATTATTTTTAGAGTGACATGGCTTTATGGAAGAAACGGATATCATTTTCCTGCGGCTATTTTAAAGCAGGCGACTCAGAAAAATGAATTAACCGTGGTTTCTGATCAATGGGGTCGTCCGACATGGACCATGGATTTGGCGGTCGTTCGTTGCGAATTACTCACTTCTCGCAAAAAGCTGGTTCATCAGG
>CAZSVD010000186.1:0-4326 GCA_964610145.1 uncultured bacterium
AAGTCACAGGCAAAAGCATATTTTTGAAGTTGCTGCAGTTCTTTTTTCTTCTTGAAAATTTTGACGGCGCGGGAAATCGCATCCACGAGCGATTCGGCGCGATAATCCTGAAAAGTGAATCCGTTTCCGCCCAGAGAAACCGAATTAAATTCCGTCACGGTGACCGCCAATCCGCCGACTTCACGAACAATCGGAATGGTTCCATAACGCAAAGCAATCATTTGTCCTAATCCACAGGGCTCCTAAAGCGACGGCAATAAGAAGAAATCGCTGCCCGCGTACATTTTGCGCGCGGCTTCCGGATCAAAAACAATATGCACGCTTAGCCAATGACGATTCTTTTTTGCCAAATCGCGCAATGCCTGATGATAACGTTCTTCCCCGGTACCCAAAACCAAAAGCTGAATCCCCATGCCGGAGAGCGCTTCAAAAGCAGGAATTAGAATATCAAGACCCTTTTGCGAAACCAAACGCGAAATAAAAGAAAACACCGGGACATCGGCATCTTGGGCCAATTCATTTTCACGCTGAAGAGCCGCTTTACAAAGAGCTTTTCCCGAAAAATCCGCGGGAGAAAATTTTTCCGCCAAAGCGATATCAGCTGACGGATCCCATTCGGAAGGATCAATCCCGTTCACAATCCCGTGAAGATCCACGGCGCGCTCACGCAAAACCGCGTCCATGCCGCAACCAAACTCTTTGGTTTGAATTTCACGCGCGTAGCGTTCACTCACAGTCGTAATCGCGTCCGCAAAAACAAGTCCGCCCTTGATAAAGCTGACCTTGCCGTAAAACTCGAGCAAATCAAAACGGAAATGTTCCCAACCCAAGCCAGTGACAGGCAAAGAGTCTGGGGGGAAATTCCCCTGATAAGCGAGATTATGAATCGTAAAAACACTGCGGATTTTTTTAAATCGTCCGCCGCGAAATTCGCGGTTTTTCAAATAAACCGGGATCAAGCCCGTCTGCCAATCATGACAGTGAATGATCTCAGGCTCAAGCATCAATTTATCAATCGCGGTCAAAACCGCGCGTTGAAAAAACGTAAAGCGCCGGTCGTTATCGGCGTAATCGCCCGTAAACGTGCCGTAAATAAACTCACGGGTAAAAAACTCCGGATGATCGATCAAATATACCGTCACTCCGGACTCAAGCCGGCCGGAGTAGACAGACGCCTTCTCTTTTTGATGTCCGATGGTCACATCCATCGAATCAATGACTTTCTTGAAACCTTCCGTCACTTTATCCGCAAAGCGGTAGCGCGGCAAAAAAACAGCGACTTCATGTCCCAGTTTCGCCAGCGCATCCGCAAGCGATGACGTGACATCCGCTAATCCGCCCGTCTTTGCAAACTTCCCAAATTCGGAAGCGACATGCACAATTTTCATGAATAAGCCTTAAAGCTACTTATTTTATTTTTTGCTTTTTAATTTTGAATTTGAAGAACCGAGTTCCAGCTTCCATGGTCATTGGGAACACACTCTGTCTGATCCTGAGCATTGGTCCAGTTTCCATCGACAATAAAACGATACTCGTAGCGACCATTTCCCAAAGGAAGCGAAATCTTCCAATGGCCTGTTTTATCTTTTTTGAGAAGCAAATCCTTGTCCAGCCATCCATTAAACGTTCCCGCCAGAAAAACTTCATTGGCGTCCGGAGCAAAATACTTAAAAACAGTCTTTGCGGTGGTCTTGACAGTCTTTGAAGCCTTCGCTTTGGGTGTTTTTTTAGCTTTCGTACTTGTTGCCATAACAGCCTCCGTGACATTGTGAAAAACGAACTTGGAGTATAGCCCAGAAAAAAGCACTTGCCAAGAGTGAAGGGATTCCTATAATTACCTCTCCTTTGCGACTTATTGCCGGTTGCGTCGAAGGCGCAGAGGCTGAAATATTACAGGTGGAGTTATACTATGAAGACATGTGACATTTGCGGAAAAAAACCTATTGTCGGGAATTCGATTGCCCGTCGCGGTCTCTCGAAAAAGACTGGCGGTATCGGTAAAAAGACCACCGGTATCACCCGCCGTCGTTTTTTGCCTAATTTACAAAAAGTACGCGCAGTACTCGCTTCCGGCTCAGTCAAGACCATCAAGGCTTGCACAAGCTGCATTCAGGCAGGCAAGGTACACAAAGCACCACCGCGCCGTCTCTACACAAAAGAAGTCGCTGCCAAATAAGATTCTTTAAATAAAAAAGCCGAATGCAGAAATGCATTCGGCTTTTTTATTTTGCGCGCTGAAATAATCACCGCTTCAAAACTTAAGCGCTAATCTCCACCTGCTTAGCTGAAAGAGAGATGCTATCGATACCATTCCAAGATTTCTTGCGGATCTCATAAACAGCCTCAAACATTCCCTCTTTCGGCAGCCCGATCAGTTTAAAATAATCTTCTTCCTTAAACTGCATCATATATTTTTCACGGCCTCCGCTGACCAAGGCCTCATAGTTTCCGATCGGAGATTTCTTGGGACTGGAAACTATTTTAAGTCCACGCGTCAAAAATTTAGGATGTGAATTTCCCATGCCATGCGGCTCAAGCAGCTCCAGTTCACCGACAAACCGATCGTCTATTTCGTTGAAATCAATTTCCAAATCAGAATCCACTTGTTTATGCAAATGCTTAACATCAAAATTTTCAGCGGCATATTGATTGATTTTTTCTCTGAAAGCATCCACCCGGTCAGGCTGAATCGAAAGCCCCGCGGCCTGCGCGTGCCCTCCGGATGTGATCAATGTATCGCCGGAATATTGCAAAGCCAAAAAAAGGTTAAAACCGGGAATAGAGCGGCCCGATCCCTTTCCCACTCCGTCCTGAAAACCAATCACGATTGAGGGACGATGAAATTTCTCCACTAACCTCGCGGCGACAATCCCGATAACGCCGACATGCCATTTCTCTGAAGCTGCAACAAGCACTTTGTCGCGGTTGAAATTTGCCGTTCGTTCAATCCATTCAATCGCTTCTTTCGTGCAACGTTTCTCAATGGTTTTGCGCATTTCATTTTCGCTCTCAAGCACACTCGCGAGACTGGACGCCTCTTTAAGCGAATCCGTCAAAAGCAATCTCAAAGCGACATCCGGCGAACTCATGCGTCCGGCGGCGTTAATTCTCGGAGAAAGCTGAAACGCGACCTGCCCGACATTGACTTTAGGAGTACGCACCTTGGAAACCGCCAGTAACGCGGAAATTCCGGCTCTTTTTTGTGATGCAATCACTTCCAACCCCTTTTTAACAATAACGCGATTTTCAGACTGCAGCGGAACCACATCTCCAATCGCCGAAATCGCCGCAAGATCAAGTAACTCAAAAGCTTCCTTACCCAAAAAAGCCTGCGCGAGCTTAAAAGCAAGCCCTGCCGCCGAAAGATCTTTGCAAAGATAAGGACAATCAGCTTGAAGTGGATTGAGAATCACATTGGCGTTCGGAAGCCCCGAAGAAGGTATGCGGTGATGATCAATAATAATGACCTGAAGCCCCAACTCTCGGGCAATTTTGACCTGCTCTTCAGCAGCCACACCGCAATCAACGGTAATCAAAATTTTTGCTCCGGCAGCGGCTCCCTCGCGAATCGCACGCGCACTGACACCATAACCATCTCGCTCTCTCTCCGGAAGAAATGTGGAATAAACCGCTCCCAGTTTGGCAAGCAGCCGAGCGACAATCGCCGTTCCCGTAACTCCATCCACATCATAATCTCCATGAATCAGAATCGGTTCCCGGTGCGTCACCGCGCGGCGAATAATTTCTACCGCCGCCGACATTCCTTTCATTTGAAAAGGATCCGGAAGCGAGCTTAAATCCGAGAATAAAAAGGATTGAATAGAGTCGGGAGTGTTCAATCCGCGCTTTTGAAGAAGCTTAAGAAATAATGCGGAAAAAGAAGCGTCCGAAACAGAGAGCGTTGATTTCATGTGCGCAGTCTATCGAAAAAAAAGAGCGCTGAGAATGGAATTCTCAGCGCTCTTTGGAAAAACCCCTGCGGTTGCGCTTTAGGCGCAGAGCAAAATATTTTATGCTTTTTTCAGTTTAATTTTTTGCTGCGGCGCGTTAGTGCGGCGAATATCCACCACAAGCGCGGACGCGACAAACACGGTCGAATAAATACCAACCGCAAACCCGATTAAAAGGATATAAGCGAAATCCTTAATTTCGGCTCCCCCGAACAAATAAATCGCGGCCGTCGACAACATCGTTGTTCCCGTTGTCAAAACCGTTCGTCCCAAAGTTTGATTCACGCTCAAATCAACAATATCCGCAAAGCTTTCTTTGCGCATGATTTTAAGATTATCGCGCAAACGGTCAAAGGTCACGACGGTATCGTTGACA
>CAZSVD010000187.1:0-2398 GCA_964610145.1 uncultured bacterium
CAAAGCATGATTGCAATCCAAAGTCCGTTCATCAGAACCGGACCGATCATCGGCGTAAAAAAGCGATCGTGGCTGTTTAAGATTCCCATGCCGATTGCATAAGCGCATAAAAACCACACGTGCGGAAACATAATCTGTAAAAGACTAATTGCGAGACGGATACGCTCCGGAAATACGCCCCATTTGAGACAAGCACCAAGTCCGGCCTCAACGACCAGAACGAGGACCAAAACCGCGACGCCCATAAAACTGTAAACGAGGTTAGCATAGCGAAAAGCTTCCGCTTCGCCTTGTTTTGCGCGTATATCGTTATAAACCGGAATAAACGCACTGGCCAAAGCTCCTTCACCAACAACACGCCGGAAGAAATTGGGCACCATAAAGGCATACAAGAAAGCATCCCAAGCCCAACTAAGTCCGAAAATTTTTGCGCTGACAATGTCACGCCACAATCCGAGAACCCGGCTGAACAGAATCATCGTCGCTACCAGAAAAGCTGATTTGAGAAGTTTCGATTTTGTCATGATTTTCCTAAAAACGGGTTAATCGGTTGAAAATTGACACTCCCCCCATGCCGTGTTATAGTTCCGTCACTTTTTTCACGAGTTTGATACATCAGAGGATATCCTAACTATGCCTAATATTAAGTCCGCCATGAAGCGTCTTCGCAGCGATAAGCTGAAGCGCGAACGCAATCAAAATATGCTTTCCGAGCTCAAGACCATGAAGAAAACTCTTCAAAAGCTTGCTTCTGAGCCGGCTAAAGCCCAAGTACATGCCGCAAAAATGATGAAGCGTTTTGACCAAGCCGCCGGTAAAGGTATTATTCCTAAAGGCCGCGCAAACCGCAATAAATCCCGCATTCAGGCTTTCATCGCGAAACTTGCTCCCGCGACAAAAGCTAAGAAGAAGTCTTAAGTTCCTCAATTCCGGCCTCTTCCCTTTACTGGTGAAGGCGAAGCGGCCGGAGCTGTGAGGCGTAAAAGCCACAGCTCAAGTCCCGATTGACCGTCCGCTCTTCCCGATTTTGATTTCCAGTCCAATTGATGCAATTCATCAATTGCCTTTTCCAGCTTCTCTAAACTAAAATTTTGTAATGCTCTAAAAAAAGTTTCGGCTCCATACGCTGACTTCATTCCCAAACGCGCCGCAACCTGAGATCCCGCCAAACCTTCCTGCAGCAGGATTTTAGCCTGCCATAATTTTTTGATTTGCGAATGAATAAAACCGAGCATGGAATAAATATCGTCATCCATATCAAAAAGTTTGCGCAAAACCTGTAATGCCTGCTCCGGATTACGGGCCAAAATTGCGTTGGATAAATCAAAAATACGGACTTCCGTCCAATCTTCCTGAAACTGGGCTGTCATCGCCGCATCAATTTGAGTTTTATCTCCCGCAAAAAGAATCAGCCGGTCAATCATTGTCGCCAAAAACATGGGGGCTTCACCGCACATCTCAAAAAGCTGCTTTTGCGCATCCGGAGTGATTGTTTTCTTGGCTTCCGCCAATCGGCCCCGTAAAAAAACCGCCTCGCGTTTGAGACGATCCGCCGCAACCGGACGAATCACGCTTCCGTATTCATGAATAAGCTTGGCAAGGCGCCCTTTATCTTCGGCTTTATCGGCTTCAAGAACCAAAATGGTTTTGGCAAACGGGGTTTTAAGATAAGACTCCAGTTCGCTCAAATCATTTTCCTTAAGACGATCCACTTGCTTAACCCGCAAGATTTGACTGTCGACCAAAAAGGGCAATGACCGTGCCGCGGAAAGAACTTGCGCCAAAGGCGTGTCGGTAACATCAAATGCCTGAATTTCGCAGGTTCCACCAAGCGCGCTTTGAAGCTGGGGTATCAGAGCATCATATTCCGCGCGCCGCATAAATGCGTCGCCCGCGATAAGATAAATACTTTTATGGGATGAGCTCATAAATACCCTTGTTTACATCACCCTTTTCAGAGAAAGAGCATTCAAAAGAATCTGAATGAAAGCGAAAAAGAAAAGCCCGAAGAGATTCAAGGCGCGCATGGCAAAAAGCGCGAAGGTGTAGTCTCTGCACTACATCGAGCACTTTTTGACGTGTGCAACGCAGAAGATCAAAGGGATTTGTTTTTGCAGCTCATTCGGAGTTCTTTTGGACGCTCTATTACCAATCCTCGACGACTCGGTCGACAACTTTTTTAGCAATGTCTTCAATCGCCTTCTCAGCCGCGGCTTTTTGTCCCTGAACCCGAACATTCGTAACAAAATATTCTTTGTTACCCGAAAAATTAGGTTCTTTCCAAATAATTTCGCCTGTTTCACGATGCTTGAGCACAAGGCTTAACACAATAAACAAACGGTATTCCGACACGCTTTCAAGCGGATTAAAACGAACACCCTCCTGCTCAAATGCTTTC
>CAZSVD010000188.1:0-1989 GCA_964610145.1 uncultured bacterium
CAATTGTTTTGCTATTTTGCTCATCAATCGGATTGCCGAGCAAATTAAAAATGCGACCCAGCGTTTGGTCGCCGACCGGAACGGAAATCGGCGCGCCGGTATCTTTTACCTGCATACCGCGCACAAGTCCGTCAGTTGAAGCGAGCGCGACGCAGCGGACGACATTGCCGCCGATATGTTGCGCGACTTCCAAAACGAGCTTGGATTTTTTATCCGCAGACTCGATTTCAACCGCGTTTAAAATACTGGGTAATTTATCTGTTTCAAATTCAATATCAACACTCGGTCCCATGACCTGAACTACTTTTCCGATTGCCATAAATCCTCCAGCTAATTAGCCGGACTTCGAAAGTCCGGCGTCGGGAAACAAGATGTTTCCTGACAAAATATTACAGTCTTTGGAATCTTAGGCTTTTAACGCCTGAGATCCCGATATGATTTCGATTAACTCTTTTGTAATCGCCGCTTGGCGCGCCTTATTGCGTTCAAGCACCAATTCGTCGATTAACTCCGAAGCATTTTCTGTCGCCTGATGCATTGCGTTCATGCGGGCCATTTGCTCGCTGACAAAAGATTCAAGAAAAATTCTCCGAATGCGCATGCCAAAAACAGCCGGCACAAGCCGCTCAAAAAGAGTTTCCGCATCGGGCTCCATCAGATAGTCATCATTCGAGTGCGCGGGCGAGGATGAAGACGTTGCCACGGAATCTAAACTAAAAGGTAAAATTTTTTCTGTTACGGCCTGAAATTTGGCCGCGTTAATAAAACGACTGTAAGTTGCGTAGACGCCATCGACACGGCCTGTTAAAAAAAGGTCCTGAACAAGCGATTTAATGTGACCTATGGTGTTTTCAATTTCCGCCGCTTTGGTTTCGGTAAAGGTCTTTTCAAATGTCAGCCCCGATCTTGTTAAGGCCAATGTACCCATTTTTCCGATACCGATTAAAATGGGAGTTTCTTTTTCATTCTTCAGAAAACGCTGAGCGGTCGCGATCAGTTCTTGATTGTAAGATCCGCAAAGTCCGGAATCCGAGGTGAAGACAAGCAAAGCTTTCTTTTTTTCCATGCGTGATGATGAGTCGTTGCCGCCAAGAAACGGATGAGAAGCATCAACATCACCGGAGCCGACGCGCTTTAAAAGCTGCAATAAGCCTTCCGCGTAAGGAGCGCCTTCAAGCACCATTTTTTGATAGCGTTTGAGTTTAGACGCGGAAACCATTTCCATCGCACGAGTGATTTTCTTCGTGCTGGAAATACTGCGAATTCTGTTTTTAAGCGCTCTTAATTGTCCCGACATAGATTTTCTTTTGGCTCTGAGCTTCGCTCAACTGCCGCTTTAACTCCGGTGGTTTCACTTTATGTGAAATCACCCAAATATCACTGGTTACCGGAAAGTTTCTTTGAATTTGGCGGCAGCCTGGCTTAGCTTAGCTTTGGCATCATCCGACAATTTCTTGCTGGTTTGAATATCGCGAATAACATCCGCATAGTTTTTATCCAAAAATTTTAAGTAGTCGCGCTCAAAATCTTTGAGCCGTTTGAGCGGCAAGTCATCCAAGAAGCCTTCATTTGCGGATAAAATCATGGCGACTTGTTTTTCGAAAGGAAGCGGCTGAAAGATATCCTGCTTCAGCAATTCAACCATGCGTTCACCGCGAATCAACTGATCCTTGGTTGCTTTATCAAGATCGGTTGAAAGCTGCGCGAAAGCCGCGAGTTCACGGTATTGCGCAAGCGCAAGACGCAAAGTTCCGGCGACTTGTTTCATCGCTTTGGTTTGAGCATTACCGCCGACGCGTGAAACCGAAAGTCCTACGTTAATCGCGGGACGAACACCGGCATAAAACAAATCGGTTTCCAAATAAATTTGACCATCGGTGATGGAGATCACGTTGGTCGGAATATAAGCGGAAACGTCACCGAGCTGAGTTTCGATGACAGGCAAAGCCGTTAATGAACCGCCACCTAAATCTTCACGGACTTTTGCCG
>CAZSVD010000189.1:0-2066 GCA_964610145.1 uncultured bacterium
AACAAAGTCCTGTCCAAATTGCTTTTTTATTCATTTCTCTATAGCTGGCCTATTACGAGAGACTTACTCCTGCCTCTTTAAAATCCGCTTTTCTGGTTGAGACCAGCATTTGCTATAATAGAAACTAATTTCGCTTTAATCAATTTCTTGTTGAGGGCCTATTCATGAGCACTTCGCATCAGATTAAAATCCTTCTGATACTTTTCTTACTGGCTCCGGCCGCGCTTCACGCCGAAGACGCTCCCAAAAAGCAGCCGCGTCTTGAAGACATGTCCGCCGCGGAACTTAAAGAAGCGCTGAAAAAATCCCATGCTGAAATTGAATCGCGTCTCGGCAGCTCAGGTAACACAGAAAATAATCAGGAAACCGGAAATACAACGCATTCAAAGCCGACCCTTACATCCATGTCGGAAAAGCGCGCTTATGAGTCTTCCGCTCAAAGCCAAATCAACGCGCTGGATCTTAAGATTCAATCTCTGGAAGATGTCGGTGACCGAAATTGGGGCTACGCGCAACGGGACGCGTATAAAGTCCGAGACATCCAGGCCAAAGCGCGTGAAGAGCTTTTCAAAATTAAATCGGATAACACCGACGGCTGGAAAAGCAACAAACAGACTTTGGACAGCCTGCTTCGCAGCGCCTCAAACTACTGAGACGACTTTTATCCGCTAACCTTATTGCGGCGCGGCTTCATTCTCAGCCGAAGCTGCACGTTTTTGAGGGCGCGGTAATTCAACCTCTTTCACCAAATTTAAATCTTTATCATATTTGATTAACCGCGGGCCGGATTTTAAAACCACTCCACCGTCGGAAGTCGCAACCATGGAATCTTTTTGCATCATTCCCATCATCTTCCCTTTGCCGTGCCCGCCCATCATTCCTCCGCTCTGGCCTTGCTGCTGCGAATTTTCATCCATTCCCTGCATATCATCTTCAGCGTAAGCCCATGACCCGAGCACAACCGCTAACACTAAAAAAATCAGTATTTTTTTCTTCATCTGAGCCTCCTTTTATTATTTCTTAAAAAGAATATCGTCGATTAAGATCGTCCCCTGCTTCGGATCGGAATTAATATCATCAAAGACCACCACAAACTCCGAAAGCGCCGACCAGTCGTGGATTTTTCGGAACCGCTCAAAAGGAATGTCAAATCGCTGCCAGCGGTCGGTAATACCGTTAACAATATAAGGTGAAGGAGTGCCCGAGGAATCTTTCATTTCAAATTTAATGCGCTTCGTGAAGTTTTTATAGCCTTCCCCACGGACAGCGATTGAAACCGTATTGTAAGCGGAAGCATCAAACCCATTCAGCTTCATCCAAAATCCGTTATACGCAGGGTTGTCAGAGTCCACGTCATAATCCAGACGAAGCGAATGCCCCGCGGAATTTTTTGAAACATCATCGTCATCAAAAGTCATTGAACAACCCTGGGTGCGGTCCTCAGGATCCTTATTCCAAATTCCGAAATCGCCTTTGATATTATTGGGTTTATCGCCTGAGTTAAAATCCGCGATCACAAGCTCATTGGGGTTCGCAGCCACGGAAGAGACTGCGGATGGAGCGGGCGCTTCAACGGGGACAGGCGCGGTTTGATTTGAATTTTCGATTGCCGCGCTCACACTTTCGGCGGAATCGGCGGAGGACACCACCGCCGCTTTTTTTTCTTCAGGCACGGGAGAAGAAAGCGAGCTTGTTTTAGAAAAGAAAAGGCTTACCGCTAAAATGACCGTCAGAAAAAACAAAAACAAATACGTCGCAAGATTTCTCCGCATTCGTCTTTACCTCCGCCTCCGCTTACCCGGAAAGCTTTCCGATTCTTATTTTTCGAAACCGCCGTTCGCGTCGTCTTCCAACATTTCAACCCGCGCGCTCAACCCGCTCATGGCCTTTGCGTTCAGGTTGCTTTCGGCAAGCTGTGCTTTTAACTGCGCTACTTCCGACTCTAAAAGTGTAATCGATTTTCCCTGCATTTCAACCGACTGTTGCAGCATTTGCGTCTCGGTTTCCAGCTTCATGACCTTTTGATCAAAAGTCTGCGAATCCTTGTTTAGCTTTCCGCACCCCGC
>CAZSVD010000190.1:0-2719 GCA_964610145.1 uncultured bacterium
AGCGACAGCTGCCTGTGCTTTGAAAAGGTTTTTGATATAGGCAAGCAAGTTACTCCGATTGACAACCAGCTTACCATTGGCAATTTGGATAATTCCTTCTTGTGCCTTACCTGTCACAAACAGCATTTGGTTAATTTCACTTACTATCTCTGCGGTCATACTTATTTTCTGACCAGCGAAGCGTCTAGCCAAATAAGATGAAATTAAAATCTGAAGAACAATGCGCTCTCCTTCAAGCTCTGAGTCGAAATTCCGAGAATCTAATGCAACTCCCACGCCCGGCTTATCACTCCAACCCAAATCTGTACTTCCATCAAAAGCAACTGCATCCGCGAGGTTGGCCGCTAAATTTGTTGGAGTTATCCCAATTGCCCGGAATAAATCTCCCAAGTTTTTGAGATTTTCATGTTCAAGTTGAATTCCCCCTAATAACTGAGCAAATTCGGGCGATAGTTTTTCGCTAAGAGCCGCCACTTGCTGTTCGCTGACTTTAAACCCTACGGCCACGGTCGGCAGCTGCGCATCACTGGGCGCGGGCAAGGAACTAAACCCAATGATGAATCGACCCAAAATGGCTGTGTTTCCAAAGTTAGCCTCTGCTTTATCAAGAAGATCCTGTGCAGGCGAACCCAAAGCAATACCCAAATTTTGCTCCATCGATCTAAGCAAGGCTATGAAAGTATCCAACCCTTGCTTATCTTTAAGTTTTGCTATCTCTTCAGCTAATTTATCTGCTTGCTTCCGAAGTGCTTCCATTTTATCTTTTTTATCTTCCGCATTAACCTTGCCCAGGGTTACTGCATCTGCAAAAAATTGATTTACATCTTCTGCAACCTTTTTCGGTTCGCGAGCTTCGGAGCGGGCGGCAACAGCTTTATCCAACGAAGCCTTAAGCGCAGTAAAAAATTCTCTCATTGTAGATTTAAAAGTTTCAGGCTCAATTGAGCCGCGCAGTGCAGCGAACTCGCCCTCAAGTTCAGAAGCCGCCCCCTCACTCTCAAATGCCATTCCCTTATCAATCAAAGAAGCCCTTAAAATATAACCAAGGCGCACATCATTTCTCGGTTCAATCCCACTCTGTTGAAGATCCACAGCTAATGCGGTCATTACAACCCCAGGATAGCCATCCAAAAGTTTTAAAATTTTTTCGGTCATATTCAGCAACGAATCTTGCACGTTGGATGTAAGATCACTTACTAAAATATCTGTGGGAGTCCGCGATTCGGAGCGCTTCATCCCTATTGATTCACGAATTTTTGAAAGCTCTGTAACTCCTACAGACAAATTATTAGCACTATTCACGGCTTGTTTTAAAATCTTTCTATCCAGAGGTTTTGCGGTTTTTTCTTTCGCGATCATCGCCTCTTTAACAAAAAGACCATTCGAGGGAATATACAATCCAGCAATCGGTTTATCTAATTTAACCATGAACCCCTGACCATTTGCCTTCACATAAAACTCACTGAGTTTTCCCTCCGCGTCAAATCTCCCATCCAGAAACTCGTCACCCCTAATATCTGAAATTTTTCCTGCGTACCATTTGCCGTCAATTTTCAAATATACACTATCTTTAACTTGAAAATTTGTATTCTCAAAGTCGGCATCAACCGGAGTGCCAAGAGATGAATCTAGTTTTTCGGCGGGAACCGAGGTGTCAACTTTAAATTCACTTGCTTTGGGAGTCTTTCCTAAAACTTGGTAGACGGCTTGCAAAATCGTGACATCTTTTTCGCGTTCAGCACGATCCAAGCCCATCAAATAATCTTCGCTGACCTGCCATTCATTTTCATAGCCCTTCTCGCCCGACCAATGCCCAGCATAGCGCCAAACAACCGCTGTCAAATAAGCCATTTCCTCCATAGTCAAATCCATATCCGAGAACACCATGGCGGTTGCAATCGCGCCTTTCTGATTTCCATAAACTTTCTTTATACGATCCGATGACTGCTCTCCATATTTTGATGCTTCATCAATTGAGCTCTTAAAATTCATGGCGTTCTCATTCAGTATCACAGTGGTTTTGCCTTTAGCGGCCGCCTCTTTTGTTTTACCCATCGATAAATAAAATGCCTCGCGCGCCGCATCATCCTTAAATATTTCCCCGGTAAACTGATACCCCTTTGTCCCCAATCTTTTCACGCCTCGAGGAAGAGCTGATGAACTCATAAATTCCGGGTTATAACGATTACTCCACCATTTCAAACCTTCTTCGCTCAAATAAGCTTCGATCCCATTCGCATTTAAATGTGATCCAATAAGCGGATGGTTCGGATTCTTAATTTTTGATTCCTCAGGGGCCCAATAACCGTTATTGTGGACATCAGGCGCAAACTTCTCCAGATCAGCCTGACTAATCTGAGAAGAAATTTGGTCAACATAATTCATAATGGCTCGTCTCGTGGATAACCAAGCCAACTTGCTTTCATTTGTCGCACGTAACAAAACTGCCCGCTTAAAAGCCTCCCCAGGCGTCGCTCCGTCTAATTTGGCCAAAACCGTGAGAAGAGAACTCCACATTTCATAGTCTTTATCACGCTCACTTGCAAACTGCTCATCATAATAATTAAGCGAAACCTGAAATGCCCCATTTCTCCATCCTTCAGGGTCTGCTTTGCCAAAACGATCCTTGCCGTCATAGGCATACTCACCTTGATAACTACCAACAACATACCGCCACAACATCGCCATACCGTGAGACATCTGCTCCCCCGACAGAAAC
>CAZSVD010000191.1:0-9004 GCA_964610145.1 uncultured bacterium
GCCTTCGGCAGTCTCGCCATCACCAAAATTCCAAGTGTACTTCGCCGCACCGGTATCCGCAGCAGCCAAAGTGACCGCTGTGCCGGAGCAGGAGAAAATATCTTTACCTGCGTCAGCAACCGGAGACTTGTTCAAACGAACAACCACAGTGTCTGTTGCAACTGAACAAGCACCGTTGGATCCGTCATTCACTGTCAAACGAGCTGTGTATTCACCGGCTTGCTTGTAGACGTGATCCACTTTCGCACCTTCTGCAGTGGAACCATCACCAAAATCCCAAGAGTAAGACAATTTATCATTGTCCGGATCATAGGATTTGCTACCGTTGAAATTGACATTGTATTCAGCCGCTTGGCTGGTCAAGCAAAGCGCAACATCATCGCCTGCAATGGCTACCGGAGCGCTGTTTACAACAACCGGAGCGTTACAAGCAACCGCGGAACATTCTGTATTCTGGTTGTCATTGACGTTCAAGGAAACGTTGTAAGTTCCACCCTTCGTGAAAGCCTTAGAAACGGACGCGCCCTCTGCGGTTGATCCATCACCAAAATTCCACAAATAGCTAAGTTCTTTTGACTCGCCGTCAGAAGAGCCTGTGCCATTAATCGCAAGATTCTGACCAACGCAAGCTGTTTGCGGAACGCTCAAATTACATACCGGAGGAGTGTTGACCATCACCGGAGTCTGAGTTGTTTTGCGTTCGCAATGAAGACCGGAATTGTCGCTCACAGTCAAAGCAACATTATAGTTTCCGCCTTTTCCGAAAACGTGGGTCACAACAGGATCAGTGCTGGTTGTACCATCACCAAAGTCCCAAAGATAAGAAATCTTATCTTTGTTTTCGTCATAAGACTTTCTTGCGTCGAATTCAAAAACGTTACATGCGCTCGGTTCAGGAGCCGGAGCTTTTGGCTCAACCGGAGCAACGAAGCCTCCGCGCTTGAAGTAAATCGGAATCGCATTGCCTTTGTCATCCGTAAACTGGATACCGGCATTGCCGCGAGTTTGATTTGTCGTCGTGACTTTGTAATCCAAACGGCGCTGAGCGTCGTTTTCAAGAGTCACGGGAGTATCAGCCCATTTTCCGCTTTCGGAATCCTTAACGTCATAAACTTTTCCGGTAGCGTCATCTTTGAACTGTCCAATTCCGCCGTCTTTATCGAGGTCGAAATTACGCGCAACGATATTGGTTACGCCATTCGGAATCGCGGGATAAAAGTGAATGCTGTTACCCGGCAATGGAAGACGGAAATAAAACTTCTCGCTGAATGATTCAGCATAGTCGGGAGAAATCTTGAACTTGAACAAGTTCTGGTCATCACCCTTCGTTGTCTTCACATTGACGCGAAAACGGAGAAAATCTCCGGCTTCACGACCCTGTTCGGGTTTAAAGGAACCCAAAGTCACCCACTTGCCGTCCGCGGATGTATCACCCGCGCCAAAAGTTTGGCTGGCAAGCACTTCTTTACCTTCAACCGTAAAAACAGTTTCAGTGTCAGCAACAGGTTTACCATAACCGCCGATGGCATCCACTTTACCGGATGTCTCAGGGTCATAAACACTGATGGTCACGTCTTCTTTGGAGGCTTTCGGTACGTCAACAAAAAGAGACATTTCACTGTCATCTTTGCCGCGCAACGGGTCCCCTTCTGGACCAAAAAGGTAAAAATATTCTGCCTTGGAATTTTCTTTCGGTACTTCGTATGCCGCAAAAGTACTTACCGGAAAAGCCAAAGAAAGAATCAATAACGGTGCAATAAAGCCCGCAAGTTTCTTCATCATGGTTTGACTCCTGGTTTAGTTCGGTTGGTTTCTAAGATTAGTTAAAATAGCAAAAAAATATTCTGCCAACTGCTTCTTCAGACGCTTTCAAATAAAATTTATTCAACTAAATCTTGATTTGAAGCATCATTCGGAAGAGCGGTTATTCTATAAAAAAAGACTAAAGTGGCAAGTTAAATTTATGGCTGATTTTCTGCTTTTCTGAGCATCAAAAAAATCAGGCTCCATATTTTTATAGGACTCTGATTATTTCGTGGATTTTAATGCTTCAGGATTACGAATAAACACATCCATTTGATTAAACGGAATGCTAATTCCATTCGCATCAAAAGCTTTTTTAATGTTTTCTGTTAGGGCAAAGTAAACATCCCAATAGTCGGTAGGGCGAACCCATGGACGCACGACAAAATTGACGCTACTCTCGCCCAGCTCTGAAACAGCAATCACCGCGGCAGGCTCGGCCAAAACTCTTGATTCATTTGCAAGCACTCCCGCAATCACCGCACGTACTTTATCGATATCATCTGAATAACCCACACCAAATTTTAAATCAACGCGACGCTTCCCCGTTGAAACATAATTCATAACCGTTCCGCTGATGACCTGCGAATTGGGGATGATCACTTCTATATTGTCGGGAGTATGCATAATTGTATTAAAAATCTGTATCGAAGTAATCGTTCCGGATTGGCCGGCAGCAGTTATGTAGTCATCAATTTTAAAAGGTCTAAAAATTAAAATCATCACACCGGCGGCAAAATTTGAAAGCGATCCCTGCAGCGCCATGCCCACTGCGAAACCCGCCGCACCTAAAACCGCGACAAACGACGCTGTCTGAATTCCGATTTTTCCTAACGCGGCAATCACTACAAACGCAAGCAATGCGAAATAAACTAAATTTTTAAGAAAATGCACCAACGCTATATCGATATGAGTCCGGCGCAAAGCGGTTTCGGTCAAATTAGAAAGCATTTTCGCCAACCACTTCCCGATCATGAAAATCGCAGCCGCGTAAATCAGACTTAACCCGTGAATCACCAACTCATCGATCGAAATATGCATACGTCCTTGTCTCCTTACTTTCTAAAAAAATTAGGCGGACTTCTTTTTTGCTTCCGCCAACTTGCGGTCAATGATTGCTTTTATAGCTTCAAGCGATTTAGCTCCGACAAACATTTCATCATTCACAAAAAAAGTCGGGGTCGAACCCACATGTTTTGACATCCCGAGAAGAACATCGTTTTCGACTTTCTTTTTGGTTTGAACATCTTCATAGCAAGATTTGAATTTAGCAGTATCAAGCTTGAGCATTTCGGCAATCCGGAGAAAGTCGCTTTCCGAATGTGCCGCTCCCGGGTCTTTAAAAATTTGCTCATGAAAAGCCCAAAACTGACCCTGATTATGCGCACATTCGGAAGCCAAATGCCCGTAAGGAGAGAAAGGATGAATCGGCAAAGGAAAATGCCGCCAGACACGGCGGACATCTTTGGGATAAAGCTCCATCACCTGCTTGAGCGTCGCCGTCAGCCTCACGCAGAAAGGACAATGAAAATCGCTAAACTCCGTGATCGTGACTAGCGCGGCAGGTTCACCCTGAGCAGGGCGTCCAGTTTCAGAAAAATTAATACGGCTTTCCAGCTCTTGTTGCTGCTTCTTTCTCTCAGCCGCGTTTTTTGCGGCAAGTTCGGGATCCACTTTTTCAAGGAAAAAATTATAACCGCGCATACCGGATACTTTCTCTCCATTCACAAAAAAAGTCGGCGCGCCGTCAATTCCGCGGGAATGAGCATCCTCTAAGTCAGCAAGAACCGACGAACGTCCGCCTTGCTTTTCCATACAGGATTTAAATGCGGCTTCTTCCAGCCCGGCGGCATGTGCGGCGTCTTCAATTTGCGGATGGGTTTTTGCCGAATAAACATAATCATGAAGCTCCCAAAATTTGCCTTGCGCTTCGGCGCAAACGGAAGCTTCATGCAAAGGGAAAGAACCCGCACCTGGCTCGCCTGAAAGTGGAAAATGTCTAAAAGTCATATAAACGGCATTCGGATACTTTTTACGAAGCTGAGCAAATACATTCGCTTGCTTCTTACAATAAGGACAATAAAAATCTGAAAAAAGTTCGATTTTAAGCGGCGCATTTTCAGACCCCCGCGAAGGATGCTGAATTTTTTCACTGGCAGGTTTAGCTTGAGATGCATTATCCGTATGAGCCAAGCGCGCGTAACCCAACAAACAACCGACCGAAATCAAAAAAATAGCCGCAAAAAAGCGAGCGTGACTGGAGCTGAATAGGTTCATAAGTTTCCTGATAAAATTCCCCTGTTTAAAAAGCAGGGCATTATACCCGTAAGACAAGGTTTAACAACTGATACGCTAAATTGTAAGGTAGACGGTCTAAAACCTGCGGATATTCAAAATGGCCGAGAAGCCAAAGCACCAAATATCAGAGTATGCCCTGTTAACGGAAGACTATGGGAATTAAGCGGCGCGAATCACTTTGACCGTCACGGACTGCCCGTTTGCCCACGGCCAAATCAGAGAGTAGTAGTAAAGTTCTTCGGATTCAAGATGATAAAGAGTTTGGTCATCGCGGATACCGCCGTAAGCTTCCGTCATTTTTTTTGCTTCTGAGGAAGCACGAGTTCCGGCAGGTTTCATCGGCTTTCCGAAAAATGTCTCAAGCACCGTATGCACTTTGGGTAGGTCGGATGTCTTCACAACAAACTCAAAACATTCCGGCTCATCACTGCGCAACTCGATATTCGGAAACTTTTTAAGTTCTTGTAAAAATAAATCATAACGCATAAACAACTTCCTTTCAGGATCGGCTTTGCCCGGAACGCAAACGATTCTCTTCTTCTTTGATTCTCGAAAAAATACCTTCAAGTGCTTTGCGGGAAATTTGATCCTCGAGCATAAAAATCTGATCCGAATTTTTCACAAACGGAATCGACGAATAAAGATTTTTTATTTCCACATAAGAAGCCAGCGCGCTTTCCCCGCTCACAGACCTCTCAATTTCTTGTTTAAAATCTTCCCGCAAACGCTCTTCCATTTTGCGGCGGAAATATTCTGTCAACGAGCCTTCATCTTTTAAAATTTTCTCAGGATCTTTTTCAAATTGCAAATCCTGCAGTGCATTTTTCATCAAAACTCCTGCCCGCGGCGCGGCTTTTTCCGCCGCGCGGTTCAACCCCAATTCAATATCATGCCAAAAAAGATCAACTTTGAATTTTCTGGATAAATCTTCAATCTTTTTGATCTGTTCCGGAATTTCAATTTTAAGATCGGGCTGATGATAAAAACCATTCACCTGGCTTGTTTCATAAACCGCTTTGTCAATCGCCGCTCTCAATAAGTCTTTGGTGGTTCGCTCTTTTTGTTCCGCGACAGCGCTCGGACGCTGGAAAAATAAAACCCTGCTTAAGAGGCCTTCTGCATACGCGGGAATCAAACATGAAGTGAGCGCGGACAAAAATAACGCTCCCATTCCAAGATAACGTAAAACCTGCTTCCATGTCATCAGACGAAAATTAGGCATAAAGTCTTTGGGTTGAAATTTAAATTCTCGCTTAAGACTATCGACCGCGAAAGCTTGATTCTGAAGAGACTTCAGAAAATAGTAGAATCCGAGAGGGCTAAAACAAAAAAAGGAGAGAACACGACTAGCAAGATTTACGGATGATCAATTCCGGCGAAACAATTCGCGTTACGGGCTCAAGGGATTTATCTTCGATTTGCTTCATTAAAATTTTGACCATTTCACGGCCCATCAGCTCCAGCGGCTGGCCAATCGTGGTCAGTGATGGTTCGGTATACTTTCCTTTGCGGATGCTATCATAACCGATCACAGCAACCTGGTCGGGAACACGAATCCAGTTTTCCTTAAGTGCGCGAATTGCCCCGATAGCAATATCATCATTCACACAGATAATCGCGCGCGGCAACTTTTCACTTTGATGGATCATATCCAGCATTTTCAGATAACCATCTTCTTCAAAAAAGTAATCGCATTTTCGGTAATGTTCGGGGTCGAAAGTTAGCTGATATTGTCCCAAAAGTTCACGTAACAAATCGTAGCGCTGACGCGCGTCAAGCGACGCGTCATCCGGAGCATGCAGCATTCCAATTTTTCGGTAACCACGGGAAAGAAGATGCCGCATCGCAAGATGAACCCCTTCTTTGTTGTCACAATAAACAATGCTTGCGCGTAATCCCGGTATCGGATCATTCACAACGACTACAGGAATTTTCTTTTCATCCAAGGCTTCCGCGATATAACGGTCATGAATACGCCACGTAATTAAAATCAATCCGTCGATTTGATAACGATCAAAAATTTTAAAATTGGGATCTTTATATTCTTCTTCTTTGACAAGAATCAAACGAAAATCATGCGGCGTTCCCACAAGCGCATTCGTCACCCCGATCAAAAGCTGGGTAAAATAATCCCCCTTAAACAGTTCGGGCGTAAACGCACCGATCAGTCCGATCGTCAGTCTTTTTTTTGTTTCTGTTGTCATACCGTCAAAAAGCTCGGGTTAATAAGGAGGTGAATATACTACGCCTGTTTTATGAAAGCAATGAAACGCTCCGTGCGGACTTTGAAGAGGCATGCACATAAAAGCATGTTTCTTTTTTATCCAAAATACTTTCCTTTCCTTTAAATATCACTTTCAAAATTTCAAAATCACTCTCTGCCGCGAAAAACGCATCACGGCTAAGGTCATAGAAAATTATGCCATCGAATGGCACGGTTGCAAGAGCCACCATCTGTTTTTTTATGAATTTTGCCGCCGCTTCAGCACCCGGCTTGCAAAAGGTTAATTCTAATTTGGACTCGATCCGGCCAAAATCGGCTTCCGTGCGCCGGTGAAGCACTCCCCAAAGCGCCCCAAATTGGATTAATCGCCTCTCTCCCACGGCCAGTTTTTTAGAATGAGCCGTTAAAAGAGCCGTAAAATCAGCCCAGGCCCAGGGCGCATTCATAATTTCAAATTGAATCACATCGAAAGTAAAATAGCCGCGCAAAACCTCCGACAATTTACAAATGGCTCCGGCAAATAAATCCTGAAAAGCCCGAAAAATAATTTTTTCATCTTCACACAAAAATGAAATGATTTTGATTTGTCGTGTCTGGGAATCCGGGCCAGTCAGTTGATATTGCTGTGCGGAACCGCTTCTTCCAATCCAAAATAGTTTTTGTTCTTTCCATGCTAAGCCCCGCTTCAAAAATAAATCATAAACAGGCTGAACCAAAAGTGGCTCCGGCTCTTTTAAAACAGGCAAAGGCAGTTCAGCTGACACGGCGAGACTGTGAATGCTTTGGGGGTTTAGATAAAGACGCCTGATACGTTTTCATGGTTTCGGAAAAATTCTTCATGCTTGAAGCCCGAACCACACGCGTATCTGAAAAAATCATTTTTTCCACTTCGGCCTCGGATAAATTTCGCACCGCGTATTCCCGGCCCAAAGCATTATGAATCCTTCCAATTTGATGCATTTCCTCAGACTCCAAATCATCTCCGATTTCATGCGCGTCTGTGGCTTCTTTCGCAAACTCTGCTCCGTAAGCTTTGGTCAGCCAATAACTCCAGTAAACATGCCGTGCCACCCAATAAGGCACATCTTTATCACGGTTTTTGAGACGAATCGCCTGCATTTCGGCAGCGGTTCTGATTTGCAAAAGCCGGGGCGCTTTCAAAAGATTTTTTGCGGCGAGATGCAAATCTGTCTCTGTAAATTTCGGTTCAATCATTTCAGCAATCACTCGCAAGTCCTCCGACCTCCCTTCCAAATTCACGTACCCCTTGGCATCTTCGGTTGACTGAAAATTAACTTTCACCGGCCAATCATCCACAACAAAAACTGCAATCCCCTTAAGCTTCAAATCTCGAATCTCCGCGTTATTGAAAGCCCAAGCTTTAAACTCTTCCGCGCGTTTCAAAATTTGATTTTTCCATGAGAAAGGCGTGCCTTTCAATGTCAGCTTAGTCTGAAGATCAAGCTGAGAAACCGATTCTAAACGTTCATGATCATCGGGATCTTCTTTTAACATCCGCCCGCCTTTTGCGTTCATACCCTCGATTTGAAGATCCACCCGCAAACCATTTCCATCAATCTCCTGAAAGCCAAACTGAACTTGTTTAACTGAGAGCTCAAACTCTCGCGGGTCAAAATAAGGGTGATTAATTCGCGTCACTCCCCGAACGCGAATATCCGTCAATTCAAGGCCTGCGCGTGACAAATGAATCTTTCCATAATCAAGAAAATTAATTTCTACGTTTCGATTCTTTGTTAGATGGATAAGCTTTTGAACTTCCTCATCAAAATGCGGTTTTAATACAACCAACATCATGGCTAAAAACAGAATAACAACCAAGATAAGCCCAACGAGAGTTAAAAGAATTTTCCCAAAGAACTTCAGCATAAATTTTGTGTATGCGGCAACAACATTAATCTAAAAAATTAACTTCATTTTGAAGGTACGGTACGATCAGGCCATAAAAAAGGAGCACTAGGTCTCATCATTGAGAGCAATGCGGCTATCAGTCAATATCATGTTTTCCGTTTCTTTCTCGGAAAGTTTGCGTTGAGCATATTCAATTCCAAAAGAATTATTTATACGATCACGAAGATGTTCCTTTTCGGAATTACCAGAATCGCCGATTTCATGCGCATCTGTGGCTTCTTTCGCAAACTGGGCACCAAAGGTTTGAGTCAGCCAGTAACTCCAAAAAATATGCCTCGGAGTGTCAAATCGAAGGGTTGATTTGACTTTGCAGAGATCTTGACCTTTCTTTTCCGCACGACCACGAATATCTAAAAGCTTGGGGGTTTTTAATAAATTCTTCGATGCAATGGCAATGTCATCGTTCGTATATTTAGGTTCAATCACACTGGCAATCTTGCGTAAATCATCCGGATCCCCCAGAAGGTTAGCGGTACCAAACTCACTGACGGAATGGAAGAAAACTTTCGTCAAAATCCCGTCCGCGAGAAAAGAAGCGTTGCCGGATAAATAGATGCCTGCAAACGGCTTACCTGCGAAAACCCACCTATTAAAACTTCTAACCCATTCCATAAGCTGTCTTTTCCAATGAAATGGCATAACACTTAGTGGAATTTCCGCGTGAAAAATAAAGTTAGATACGGCTTCCAGTCTTCGACTATCGTATTTTTCATTAGGAAGTAAGTTTCCGCCCTGAACCTCAAGGCCATT
>CAZSVD010000192.1:0-4569 GCA_964610145.1 uncultured bacterium
GAAGGTTTAACGGTTTTTCGTGATGAAGAGTTTTCATCGGATATGAATGACCGCTCGGTGAAACGAATTTCAGATGTGCGTGTGCTGCGTGACGCGCAATTTCCCGAAGACGCGGGGCCGAACGCGCATCCCGTCCGCCCGCCGTCTTATATTCAAATCCGTAACTTTTATACGGCGACGGTTTATAACAAAGGCGCGGAAGTGATTCGCATGATTCAAACCCTAATTGGGGTTGATGCTTTCCGCAAAGGAATTATAAAATATTTTGAACTTTATGACGGGCAGGCCGTAACCACCGATGACTTTATTCATGCTATGGAATTAGCTTCGGGGAAAGATCTGAATCAATTCCGTAAAAGTTGGTACGCTCAGGCGGGGACTCCAACATTAAAAATCACCGCGGGTTTTGACGCGGCGATAAAAACGTACAGGCTTCATGTGGAGCAAATTCCCGCGAAGAACGTTAAGCTTGAGAATCCGCAGCCTTTTATTCTGCCGCTTGCGGTGGGATTGCTTGATACGGACGGCAAAGAGATATTGCCGACGCAGATTTGCGAAGTTAAAGAATGGAAGCAGTCATTTGAGTTTAAAAATATCACGCGTGAGCCGGTTCCCTCGTTGCTGCGGGATTTTTCCGCGCCGGTTTATTTAGATTACGCTTATTCGGAAGAGGACTTGGCGCATCTCGCGGCGTATGACAACGATGATTTTGTCCGTTATGATTCCGGCCAAAAATTAGCTGAAATGGTGTTGCGCCGGCGCATTGCGGCGATTCAAAAAAATGAGCCCCACGCGTCAGAAACTACTTTCTTTAACGCTTTTTCAAAACTGCTCAATGATCAGTCGCTGCGATCCGCGTTTAAAGCGGAAGCATTGATTTTGCCGAGTTTGACTTCGCTTGTGGAGCGCATGGATATTTGCGATTTTGATGCGGCTTTTGCGGCGAGGGAATCGATTTTGACGGATCTTGCCGTAAAAAATGAAAAAGCTTGGAGTGAATTATATCAGCAGCTCTCGTCGGCGCAGCGTTTTTCAGGGTCAAAGGTATACGAGATTACTCCTGAGGCCATGGGTGAGCGCGCGCTTAAAAACAGAGCTTTGGCGGCATTGGTGCAGCTTGAAAAACCAGAATATTACAAATGGGCGCTCAAACAATTTCAAACTGCAACAAACATGACTGATGAAATCGCAGCGCTGAGTATTCTTACTAATTCGCTTGCTACGGAAAAAGAAGACGCGTTGGATGCGTTTTATGCAAAGTGGAAAGATGAGTTTTTGGTCATCAATAAATGGCTGATCGTGCAGGCCGGATCCAAAGAAGAGAGAGTGATTGACCGAGTAAAGAAATTATCCAAACATCCTGTCTATCAATCGAAAAATCCGAATATGATACGCGCTTTGTACGGGGTTTTTGCGCGCAATCTGCCGCGTTTTCACGCTCAAAAAGGCGAGGGATATCGTTTGATCGCGGAGCAGATTATTTTTATCGATGGATTTAATTCGCAAATTGCGGGACGGATGATTCCTGTTTTTAATCATTACAAAAAATTAGATTTTGTCCGCAAGGCTTCCATGAAGCAGGCCTTAGAAAGTATTTTGAACCGGCCGAATTGTTCGCCAGACGTTTATGAAATGGTAAGCAAGACACTTGCCTCCGGCAACGGATAAGACCAAGGGAGTAGCTATGAAAAAATTTATTTTTATTTTGGTTGCGCTGAGTTTTGTTCATGCACCCGCTTTCGCGAAAGTGGTTTCCGAGCCTGTTGATTACACAGAAAACGGGCAAGCCTTGCAGGGATTTCTTTTTTATGATGACGCTGATAACGGAAAACGTCCGGGAGTCATTGTCGTGCATGAGTGGATGGGGCTGGGAAGTTACGCCAAAAAGCGGGCGGAAATGCTTGTCGATTTGGGTTATGTCGCTTTTGCCGCGGATATGTACGGAAAAGGTGTTTTGGCCAAAACGCATGATGAAGCCGCAGCGCTTTCAGGGGTTTTGTTCAAAGACCGTAAACGCATGCGCGCCCGTGCGCAAGCCGCTTTGGATGCCTTCTTGAAAACCGGAAAAGTGAATGAAGACAAAGTCGCCGCGATCGGTTATTGCTTCGGAGGAACATCCGTGCTTGAAATGGCACGCAGCGGAATGCCGGTGAAAGGAGTGGCGAGTTTTCATGGAGTCCTTTCAACTTCCGCCATCGCACATCCGGGCGATGTTAAAGCCAAAGTTTTAGTTTTTACAGGTGCCGAAGACCGAATGGTTTTGCCCGGAGATGTACTTTCTTTTGAAGATGAAATGCGCGCGGCGCATGTGGATTGGGAGTTGGTACGGTTTGGGGGCGCTAAACATAGTTTTACCGTTTGGGACGCGAATCTTCCGGATCAGGGAATTCAATACAACAAGGCAGCAGATAAGCGTTCCTGGGCGATGCTGCAGGATTTTCTCAAAGAAATTTTTGACGTTAAGTAAATGCTTGAATATTTAACTTTTGAAACGCATCCGCGTCCGGATGCGGCGGTTATTTGGCTGCATGGGTTGGGTGCCAACGGACATGACTTTGAGCCGATTGTTCCTGAATTAAAACTTCCCGCAAATTTAAAGATACGGTTTATTTTTCCCCACGCACCTTCGATTGCTGTGACGGTCAACGGCGGTTATGTTATGCCAGCTTGGTATGATATTGCCGGACAAGGTATTTCTTTTGCCTCCGGGACTTCGTCCCAACCGGCCGGCGAAGATGAGCAGGGAATGCGGCGCTCGCAACGGCAAATCAATGAATTGATTGAAGCGGAAAAGAAAAAAGGCATTGCGCCGAACCGGATTATTCTTGCCGGATTTTCTCAGGGCGGCGCCATGACGCTTTTCGCGGGACTGCGCTATCCCGAGCGATTGGCGGGGCTCATGGTTTTATCCGCCTATTTACCTTTACCGGACAAATTAACCGCGGAAATGAGCGAATCCAACGCAAAAACCAGTGTTTTTATGGCGCATGGCAAACAGGATGGCGTGGTGCCCTTTGAAGGTGCCAGAATTTCAAAAGAGTTCCTCCTGAAGCGCGGAGTTCCGGTTGAATGGCATGAATATACAATGCAGCATTCTCTTCATCCTCAGGAAATCCGCGATATTTCCGCCTGGATTCAGGCGCGGCTTATTCCCTTAGCTTAATTTTAGCTTTTAAAAATGAATTGATACTTCCGGGATAATGAATAGGATGTGTATGTCTCTATACGTTATTTCGGAGAAAAAATGATTTATTCAAAAACATGTGAGTATGCCATGCGTGCGCTTCAGTATTTAGCGGAGCAAAAGCGCGGTGAGTTTATCCTTACCAAGACGGTGGGTGAAGCCACCGGAATTCCCCAGGCTTATTTAGCAAAAATATTCCAGGATTTAGTGCGACATGACATTTTAAGTTCTCGGCGTGGAGCTGCCGGCGGAGTTGCACTGAAAAAAAATCCCGAATCTATTTCGCTTAAGCAGGTGATGGAAATTATAGATGATCCTGAGCACTTTAACGCCTGTGTTATGGGGCTTGATCGTTGCGCGAATGCGAATCCTTGTCCGTTGCATCATGTGTGGAAAAAAGCGCGACAGAACATTTTAAGTGAAATGCAGACACGTACACTCGCTTCGCTTACCAAAAACATCGGCAAGGTTCGTTACCGTGATCTTAATCGCGGTCGATTAAATGCCGGATTAAAGCTCAAAGCTTCCGATTAGTTGGCATCAAAAGGGTTGCGTATTTCCTCTTTTTTATTTAGGATAAGTATATATTTAATGTAATTTTACGCTTGGCGAGTATCATTTTTTTGAACTTTTTATTCATTTGAATTAACCGGAGTTTTTATGGAATTTGCCGGATCGCAGGACCAGTTAGAGCGGTTTTCTTACGACGATAAAACAGTCAAACATTTTACCCTGGCTACGATGATTTGGGGCGCTGTTGCCATGTTGGCAGGTGTTTTGATCGCTTTACAACTCGCCAATTGGCATTTTAACCTGTTTAAACTGCCCTGGCTGAGCTTTGGTCGTTTACGTCCGGTCCATACGAACGCGGCGATTTTTGCTTTCGCGGGCAACGCGATTTTTGCGGGTATTTATCACTCTTCGCAGAGATTGCTCAAAACACGCCTTTACTCAAAATTTTTAAGTCAATTGCACTTTTGGGGATGGCAGCTGATTATTGTTGCTGCTGCGATCACGCTTCCGCTTGGAATTACGCAGGGGAAAGAGTATGCCGAATTGGAATGGCCGATTGATATCGCGATTGCCGTTGTTTGGGTTGCCTTTGCGGTCAATTTTTTCGGGATGCTTTTTACCCGCCGTGAACGTCATCTTTATGTCGCAATTTGGTTTTACGCCGCGTCGATTTTGACAGTTGCGTTGTTGCATATTGTCAACTCGCTGGCTTTACCTGTATCTTTTTTAAAAAGCTACTCCGCTTATGCCGGTGTTCAAGATGCACTCGTGCAATGGTGGTACGGACATAACGCGGTCGCGTTCTTTTTGACAACTCCGTTTTTAGGGTTGATGTATTACTACTTACCTAAAGCGGTGAACCGTCCGTTTTT
>CAZSVD010000193.1:0-2048 GCA_964610145.1 uncultured bacterium
TTTGAACTCTCAACTCATCTGCCTGTAAACAACACCCGTGTTTTAAATTTAGAAAAGCCCTCTCAAATTAAGCGCCTCGAAATTTTACGCCCTGAAAAGGATATCCGGATATTTTTAAACAAAGTGATTCCGAATGCCCTCATCAAGGAAATAGCTGAAGAAGGCGATTCGCATACTCCCCCAAACAAAGGCATTCTTTTTACAATTAAAAGCAAGCTGGCGGGAGCCGATCTAAGCCTTTCTCTCTTTCAAAAACATCCCTCCAATCCTTCACCTAACTCCCTAACACTCGGCGCAGCGACTTTTGAGTTGCTCGATTCGGCTCCCACTGAGGCAGAAGCCGTCTCGGTTTCGCAGCCACGACTCCATATCGTCAAACACGACACGGGCGATACTTTGATTCAAGATTTAAATGCTCTCCCGCAACACGATTTAACTTTAGGCTCGACGGGAATCACAATTAAAAATATCCACTATTTTCCGAACGCCCGCGTCGGCGATGGCAATCACCTCATCAGCATTTCCGAAGACCCGCTTAACCCTGCCATTGAATTTGACGCCGTGGACAAAAACGGGCACCTGGAAAAGCATACTTATTTTGAACTGTTTCCAAACTTTGAATCGATTCATGAAAAAATGAATAAAGGAAACTCACTGCACCTCGCCGTCAAACTCGAAATTCCAAAATCAAAGCAATCCGGCCCGAAAAACACGGGGCTTCAATTTTTTATAAAAAACGGCCGCTGGGCCTATCATTCCCACTCCTCAAAATCTGCGGATAAAGAAGATTTCTTGGAGCTCAACAAAGAATATCCCGCGGGATGGATGGATTTTACTTTTAAAGTCGAAAAAGTTTTTTCACGAGCCGTAATCTCGGATCAAATCTCCGAATCAAAGTCCGCTTTGCCGGGATCAAAAACCTCCCTCGCGGCTCAAATCACCGTTGAAAAGAATCGGCAAATAATTGCAACACATTGGGTTTTACCTGAAAAGACACTGCGCCTCGAGACCATCCTGGGACCGTTCGAGCTTCATTTAACCCAGCGCACAGCCCCCGCCCCCTTCAAATTGACATTGAAACAATTCAGAAAAATAGACTATCCGGGGACCTCCGAAGCCAGCTCTTATGAGAGCGATATTATGCTCGATGACTCCTTTGAGGGAATTAAAATTGAAAAGACCATCAGCATGAATAAACCGCTCGACTATAAAGGTTACCGAATTTTTCAATCTTCTTTTAGCCAAGATCCCGGCAGCGCCGACACCTCTATATTTACCATCGCAAAAAACCCAGGAATTCGCTTTATCTATTTCGGAGCTGTTACGTTATGCCTTGGAATTATTATCATTTTTTACGTTAAGCCGTTATCTTCTTTCGGCGGAAGGGCTCGGTCTCATGCTCCAAAAAAATAATAACCTAAACAGCTTCTTCTTATTGTTTTCATTTTTACTTTTCACACTCACATCAACCGCATATGCTTCCGAAACGGACATTGCCAAATCCATTGCCATCCAAAATCACGGCCGGATCAAATCCTTTGACGCTTTTTGCCGACAATGGGTCGAAACGGTCAGCGGCAGAGAACACTGGAATCATGAAGCACCCGTTCATATTATTCTGAATGCCTTAGCCCATCAGGAAACTATTTTTAAAAACCGCTGGATTCTTCTGAACTATCGCCCCCTACTCGATGAACTCGGGCTCCCCAGGGATAGAAAGTTTTTCAGCTACGACGAATTTCGTCCCGGACTGGATAAAATCGAAAGTCTTTTAAATCAGTCAAAAGAAATACGTGACAAAGACCTGCGCCCGACAAAGCTCCTGCAAGAAGTCGAAAATGTTTACGCCCGACTCGTCGCAGTCCATGAATTATCCACAGGTGAAAATATCACTGTCATTCCGGATCCGGCATCCGAAGCATGGCAATCACCTTACACCGGCAAAGATCAGCGTGCGGATGAATTTAAAAAAATGATGCAGCTTTTCGGGGATAAAAAATACGCCGACTTTCAAACAAGCGCATCCGGATGGATTCAAAATATTCATG
>CAZSVD010000194.1:0-1613 GCA_964610145.1 uncultured bacterium
ATTTTTTTTCGCCGGTTTCAACCGCGATCAACATATTTTGCCAGTCTTCAGGAGCACCTAAACCATAAATACAGGAAACGCTCGAAACAATAATACAGTCAGGACGCGACAATACCGCGCTGGTGGCAGCTAAACGCAAACGGTCGAGATTGTCATTAATCGACGCGTCTTTTTCGATGTAGGTATCCGAATGTGAAATATACGCTTCAGGCTGGTAATAATCGTAATAAGAAACGAAATACTCCACCGAGTTTTCAGGAAAGAATTCTTTGAGCTCGGCATAAAGCTGCGCGGCCAAAGTTTTATTATGCGAAAGCACGAGTGTCGGGCGCCCAAGCTGCGCGATGACATTCGCCATCGTAAAAGTTTTACCCGAGCCAGTGACGCCAAGCAAAACCTGCTCTTTCATACCGGCTTTAAACCCTTTGACGATCTTTTCAATCGCCTGCGGCTGATCGCCGCAGGGTTTCATCTCGGAAGCAAGTTTGAAGGAGTTCATGCGCTCCTCAGTCGTTTATTTCGCGGTGAAGAAAAAAGAATGTATGAGATACGCAGCGTACAAAAGTCCGAGCCCGGCAGCCATGGTTAATCCAAAACCCATTTTCAACCAACGATTCAGAAAAAAAGGCAAAAAGAAAAGCAGTGAAAGCGGGACCGAAGTCACGATCGAAACCGCAAACTCATTGATTTTATCCATGTCGCGGTATTGAAAATAAGTCCAGCAAAGCCCCAAAACCGAAGTCAAAGGAAGCGCGATCAAAAACCCGGCTAAAATTGGTTTCTTTCCCGCCAACGCGGAAGTTCCCGCGATTAACAACGAAGAAATTAAAATTTTTGCGACAAAAAGAATTTGCGGATTCATAAGCCCCCTTGCTTTGAAAAAAGCATTCTATCATTTAGTCCTGATTTTCAGGACGAACAAAACAAGCCGCAAGCGCGGTTGAGCTTTGCTCAGAGCTAAACTATTAACAATGAAAAATCGTGCGCAGGAACGGAATGCGTTAAGGCTCCGACGGAAATCGAGTCAACACCCGCCTTAGCGTATCTACCGACTGTTCTGATCGTCATATTTCCCGAAGCTTCTAACGCCGTATTCGGGCTGAGGCGATCACGAAGCTTCACGGCTTTTTGGGTCTGCGCAGCGGAGAAATGATCAAGCATAACCACTTCAGCGTCTAAATCAAAAGCTTGAATCAATTCATCAAAATCGCGCACTTCGATTTCAAATTTTCCTTTCAGCTTTTTCAAATCACCAAAGCGTCGGTGATTTTCTTTTACCAAAAAATAATCAAATAAACCGAAGCGGTGGTTAAAACCGCCGCCCGCGACAACAGCTTGTTTTTCTAATTCACGCCAAAGCGGTGTGGTTTTACGCGTATCAAGAATCTTGGTTTGGGTTCCGCGTACCGCACTCACAAATTGTTTGGTTTGCGACGCAATTCCTGAAAGATGTCCGATTAAGTTAAGCAAAACACGTTCGGCTTTGAGAATGGATTGAATTTTTCCTGAAAGCTCAATCACTTTTTGATTTTTTTTAAGAGAGCTTCCCTCTTTCACAAAAAACCGAATCTTTATGCCGGTTATTTTGCAAACAGCCTGTGCCGCAGAACCCC
>CAZSVD010000195.1:0-12698 GCA_964610145.1 uncultured bacterium
GAACACTGAATGAAGCGGACATAAGTTCGCCGTTCTTGGTAGTTCCGTCAGTGATCGTAAATGTGACTTGCGGGTCAGAAAAGGAAGAGGAAGTTACGGTTGCGCCGGTGAATTGCTTTTTAAGTGTTTCGAGCAAAGAAAGCATGGAGCGGTTTTCAACAAACGGAACGACCCCTGGTTCAAAAATAGTTCGATAATCACGATTGCTAAAATTAAAAGTAACTTTGGAAGCTTCAACGCCAAATGTTTTTATGATCTTGATTTGAGTTAATGCCGCAAGCTTGCCCTGCAGAAAAACGATAGACGCTAGCTCGGCAGGAGATTGGCCAAGGTCGGGAATTCCGAACGAGGCGAACAAAGAGTCGCTTAATTTTGAATTTACCGCCACGCCTTTAAATGTTATTGCCAAAGTGCTCGGAACCAGCGTGATTTGACCGTCTTTTTTCATCAATTTAAAAGTCATGCTTGAAAAAGCATTTGTAGGAATTGTTTTTGAGGTTGAAGAGATTTTGACTTCATACAATCCTTGAGGTGAAATACTGATGAGTTCAACTTTCATATCGCTGCTTAGCTGGGATGAAAGGCCTGAGAACAGATAGTCGCGCATTTCCGTCTCATCAGTAATGTTTTCAACAATCAGAGCTGTTCCGACATAGCGAACTTTATAAGTTTGGCCGTTTTGTTGATAGTTTATGAAAGAGGTCGCGTTTGACGTTGTTATGGTTGACGATAAGATGGTCGCGCCCATCAGGTGTGTTAGAGCCGCTACTGTATTATTGCCTGTCACAAGCAAAGATGCTGCATTCAGCATTTCTGATTGCTTGGTTGGAGCGAGTAAAAGCGCAAATCCACCTGCTTCCAGTCTAGCGGATGAAAAGACAGCGAGGCTTTTTGCAATAATGTTTGAACCACTTATCGAAAATTCGAGCCGGCCGATTTGACTTTCTGTCGTCACCGGTAAACGAGATGTGATGGAAACACGGAATGTTGTTCCGCTACGGCTTTCAACCATGGCCTTGTAATTACTTCCAAGGGAGGTCTGGAGACCTAAAATGTAATTCATGGTCGCGCGGACGGATGCGTTGGACGCAGTCAAGAAAGTAGTAAATCCGTTTGTCTTACGTGAGGCCGTGTAGTCCAATCCGTTTGCCGCAAATGAGATATTTCGTGTTTCGTCCAGATTTTTTCCGGTTGTCGAAGCTGTTTTGAGAGTGATCTGTGAAAGAGATAGAACCTCATAAAGCTCATTTGGCTCGTCCGCGATAGCATAAGATGTTGCCTCGATTGCCGGCGTTCCGATTAATCCGGTTTCAAGCAATGAATTTATTCCGTCTTCTAAAATTGAGATATCACCGTAGTTTCTAAGTATGGGATTAGACTTAAAATCGATTTGCAGTGTATTCATATTCAGTTTAATTTTATTTTGATCCGTAAGAATCATATCGACCCCGAGAGAAGAAAGCGTGCCCGTGGCTTGCTTTGATGCGACTCCGGTATAAGAAATTGTTAGTCTTCCGTTATTCCCGGCAACTGTGTAAGTGGCTGGTAGCACAGCTTGTAATCCCCGAACAAGGGTTTGCACACTTTCTTCCGATGGGTTTGATGCAGCTAGTTCTGCCGATTGTGCAGCAAGTGTTGATGATGCAGGCGAAATGGAGCTGCCGCTCTCGATAGAGTCTTTTGCGGACTCATCGGGGGCTGAATTTAGGAATGCAGCATTGTCCGGATTTTCATTGGATTGTTCCGGAGAAACCGTTTGCCCGTTGACAGACGGATCGACCGTATTTGAGGCAAGCTCTGCAAAACCAGATGGAGTAGGAGAAAGCAGAAATGTCGAAATAAGTGTTAAAGCAACAGCCTTCTTTATGGCACCAAGAGAACACATGATTCCTCCCAAAATTGACTTTATTCGTCTTTAATAAAAGTATCTTATTTGCATACTATGATCAATAGTGATAGCGATAATGCTATAAATTGCTATGATTTCAACAGCATGGAAGTATGTAAAAGACTTAAGCTTAAAAGAGGCGTTTTATATCTAGAAAAGGCGAGACCCTCGGACATTTGCCTCAACGGAAATGTCCGAGGGCGCGGTGTGGAAGAAAATTAAAATGAAGCCGTGCTCCAAAGTAGTTCAAGCGCTGCCTCGATGGACGACTTACTTTTTTTTCTGCTTTCTTCATCCGTGCTTGCAGGAACAACAGCGCCCTGCTTCACCATGTCAGAATACCATGCTTCAAATGCATTTCTGAATTCTTGGGAGCGGGGTGGCAGGAGATTATTCGTTACCGCTGCAAGCTCATCCGGGTCATTGACCAAAGTTAAAGATTTCTTGATGTTACCATCAGCATCCTTAAAGGTAACAAATTCGCCAAGGATCTCTTCTGAGCCTACGACAGTGCCATTTTTTAGATAAAAAGTATTTACGACAATATCTTGGCATGGAGCCAATTTACAAACAGAGTTCATTTTTGAGGTTGTTTTAAATAATGGCTCTGTCTTTGAGGGGTCCAGTCCTAAGCCGGCAACCATGAAGGTTTGCTCTGTCTCGGATAGAGCAATGGCATCTTTGGGGAGTTTTGTTAGGTCAGCATCCAGAAAAGGATTTTCAATCAATGAAACCGATTGAATTTCTTTGGAATCCGGATCAATTACCGCTAAGGCAGAATAACTTTTCCCTCCGTCGATTGTGTATCTTACCGTGAATGCATTTGAATCATTCGTAGATAGATTTTCAATAAAAATAGACGGGTCTTTTTCGAAACTCATTCCTGCTTTTATTGCAGCCTCCATTACCAAATCATGAACTCTGGGTTGAATGCTCTGGATCCACTGCTCAAGCAGTACGCGCGCTTCGTCTTGAGATTTTTGGAACAGGGACATTGCTTCGTTTCTTAGCTCGGTGATTGTTTCAGACGGGTCAGGCGAAGGCGTCATCATGGCCATGTCAGGCATACTGGGGATTTGATTTTCCAATTTTTTGATTTCTTCTATGCTTCCTGCGGCAAGCAGTTGTCCACGAAATTGGGTGAGAGCATCTAAATAGCTTTTTTGCATTTCGGTCAGCATTTTTGTCATGCCGACGGTTGAATTTTCAAGCCAATTTAAATATTCCGAGGCTTGTTGATCTCGGGGCGCGGGTTCTCCTGACATATAGCTGTTTGCACGAAGAAGAAAATCAGCAATTGCGGCGCGTAAGTCAGCGCTCAAGAATGCGCCATTTGTTATGGAATTCAGATTAGCCATTTGTTCGCTTAAAGATTTGCTCGCAATTTTCATTCTTTGATCAAAGTCGATTTTTCCAATTTCAAGACGAGCTTGCGCTTCGGCAATTCGCTTTGCGATAGCTTCGTCGCTCAAATCTCCGAGAGAAGTTATCAAATCATCAATTTGCTTTGAAAGTTGCGCGCGAAGTGTTTCGAGATTTCCTTGTGAGTCATAAACAGTCTTTCCTTCAGCATCATTGAGCTGGATATGCTGATCAATCCAATTGATAAATTTTGTTCCGACGATATTTCCTTGTTTGTCGTAATACGTTGCTGATTTGCACATGCTGCCGTAAGCGCATGGCGGAAAATCATTGGTTTTGTAAACAGCTGTCGGAAGAACTCCTTGCACTAAATCAGCTTCGGCTCCTTCCAACGGAGTTGCCCCTTCAGGGAGATGAGATGTTTTCTTGTCCGTTCTTTCTACATTTGTGATTGTTTCAAGCCCTGACGGGGTGCCGGTTCGGATTGTAATCAAAAATAAATGAGAGGATTCTTCAGAGTCTAAATTAAATTTAAACTGAGAAGTGCATACTCCCGGAATACTGTTCGTGCACATGCCGGGAATTTCCTGATAGTTTCCAAGGTGAAGCCCGTCAATTTTGAGGCCGTTATCTAAAAGGTTCATCGCTGCCGCTTCTGCCGCGATGAGCTTGACGGGATATTGGGTGGTATCGCTGTAATCAAATTCAACGGAAACGGATTTTCCATCCGCACGCACAAAAGTTACGCCTGTGATCCCGATGATAGTTTGGCCGCGTGAATGATGAATTTAACGGTAACGATAGATTGTTTTAGAGCCATCGGCATGCTCTTCGCTTGTCAATTGTCCTTCAGCATTTAAGGTTTCTTTTACGATTAAGTGGTTTTCTGAATCGAGCCATGTTATTTCGGTTCTGCCGGAGTTTTGAGGGGCGGCTTTTGAACCATTCAAAGCAATGACCGCAGTATCATTTTGGTAAATGACTTCTGATTTTGAGCCAAGAAATTTTCCGCTCTGGTCTAAATAATTAATTTGAGAAGCTGAAGTTGGGCAGCCGCTTCCCTGGCAAGTGCTCATTAATTCCGTCTTTTTATATTTTAAAACAGAGGCATCCAGGTTTAATTTTTCCGCGGCAGCAATCGCTTCATCCTTTTCTAAAGAAACGGCCACCAATTCACCATTTGAGTTTGACCATTGTTCGGAAGCGTCGCCGTCTTCAATGTCCCCTTTATAGGTGATGGTTCTAACCATGGTTCCGATGACATTACCAGCCTTATCAAGAAAGGTGAAAGTTTTGGGGCCTTGACGACAGGGGGACATGACACACACGGTGTCCGGCGTTGTGCGCATGCTAGCCGGAGCTTGACCAAGAATCTTTTCCGCAACAACAGCTAATTCTTCCGGAACTTCTTCCCCGCGGATAATAGACTCATCTATGTAGACGAGCATTCGGTTGACTTGAGTTCTTTCAGGGCTTTTCGAATTTGGAAAATTTTGCTGGGTTGTGTAGCTTGCGATCTGCCGAGCCTTTTGCATATTTTCCGGCAATGAGGCCATGATTGTTTGACATCCATCGATCGTGCATATGGTTGAGCTTAGGTTAAAAGATTTAACATTTTTATATTGCTTAACAACGCCATCAGCTCCTGTTATGGTTGCTGTCCCGTCAGAATTTAATCGCAAAGTACCTCCATTGTTATCTAGCTTGATGTTGCTGCTATCTAAATTCATCTCGACCAGAGGGTTAACTTTCCGTTCATCTAGAGAAAGCGTTTCTCCGTTCGGACCAAACCATTCTCTGCGGTCTTGCCATGATGTAACAACGACATAACCCAATGGTTTTTTGTCACCGTCAAAGTATTGGATCATGTCGGGACGCATAACATCGGTGCATGCTTCACCGTTACAATTGGCACCTGACACAAAGATTTGATAAACAGGCATTTGCTTGAAAGCTTTTTGAGCTTCATCGAGATAGTCATTTGCATCTGTCATTTCAGGTTTTTTGATTTGGGTGATGAGAACGTCTTTTGCGTCATACCATGTGTAAGTTGGATTTTTTCCCGCCTCATAAACGCGTGAACCAATTTTTCCATTCTCATTGTAATAGGTATCCGTTGTGTGGTGAATGCATGGAGCCACCATGCACTGAAAGTCTTCAGTGACCGTTGTTTTATAAATCGGTGTTTTGTTCAGTGCGGATGTTGCTGTTGCGATTTCATCCTTATCTTTCTCTGAGTCAAGTAAGGTTCCGTCTTTCGGTACAAAGATGGGTCCTACAAAGGGTATTTCGGTTGATATTTTTGTGGCAGTAAGGGTTGATCCTGTTCCCGTGATCGAACCTGATAATGCGCCACTTTGGGATGTGATAGGAGCTAATTGCAATGATTGTGAACTCAAAGAAATAGTGTTGTTAGCGCTCAGACTGCCTGAGAGCGGGGTAATGCTAATGGATCCGCTATTTGAAATAATCGTGGAGCTTATTATTCCTGATGAAAGCTGGTTTAGGGGTAAGCTTGAAGCTGAAGAGGCTTGTCCTAAGCTATTGATTGTGATGCTGTCAGCGCTCAGTGTGGCTCCTTTGGCCAGAGTGAAGTCACCATTGATCGTGATTGATGTTGTTGGGGCGCTCAAAGGGCTTGAACTTTGAGTCGCGCTGATTTGATTTGTTGCCGCGGTATCTTTTGCGGTAACTTCAAAAGGGAAATCCGCCACTGTTTTTGATTCATAGGTGTCGGCCTTTTGAACAGGCACACTTTGCCCGTCTACTTGGGCAATTTGCTGATTTGATGATGAGTCTAATGCAAAAGATTGCGCCGGAGTCAGCGCGAATGTAAATGTCACAGCAAGTGCCGTGATCTTCTTTGCGACAGTCATCAAGTTCATAGTATCTCTCCTTAGTGGATTGGCTTATTTTATCTATTGTGAAAGTACATCCGTGATCAAAGAAATACAACAGTGATAGATTTAATGCTATATATTGCTATATTGTTAATTTAAATTAACTGTGTATATTCATCTTGTACGATCAAGAAATAGCATCATTAAACACTTATTAAAAGTTATTATTTATGGTTGCAATATCAAAAGTTGATGGTAAATTTTAAAAAACTTTCATCGTCTATAACTATGACCATCAAGAAACCAACAACTTGGCTGCTTACTATATGTATATGCGTTACGCAGGCTTTGTCGCCTGATGTCGCGCGTGCAGTAGAGCTGTCCTTGTCCACAAAACAGGAATCCCCGGGATCGGCGTCTTGGATACCCTCGCCTGCGTTGGGCTCAATCATAAATCGCGATGCCGCCCCCAAAAGCCGTGGGACGATTATTCATATTCAGGATGCGCACGCAGTTTATGATGCGCAAAAAAATATTCAGAGCTTGCTTGAGGAAATGAAATCATCCATAAAAATGGATGAAATTTTTCTGGAAGGTGGAGCCGGGAAGCTTGATCCTGAATTAAAGCATTTGTTCAAAGGCGGAAAGAAACTGTCGCAAGCAGAACGAGAAGCCTGGATGCGTTCGGGCGATCTTACCGGCGCGGAAGCTTTTCTCATGAAAAATAGTCAAGTCGAAGGCTATGGCGTTGAAGATGTGAAAGAGTATTGGAATAACGTGGATCAATACAAACGCGTTTACGTTAAGGAATCGACAAGCGATGCATTTCTCCAGGCATGGCTTGCGCAATGGAAAAACGCTACCATCCATTTATTTAAACCGGCATTGAGAAAATATTTGGATGTCTATGCCAAGGCCGGAAAAGAAGCCGAGGCAACAAGTGACTGGTTTGATGCGTTACGGATTTACGCGGCAGAGGAATGGAAGTGCGATTTATCTTCCCGCGAAGAGCAGGTCGAATTTCCGATGTTGGCCCGATACAGCTATGTCAGAAAGACGGAAAAGAGCATAGATCTTTCCGCGGCGGAACAAGAAAGAAAAGAGTTTTTGGTGTTTGTCGCGGGGCAGGGAGCGCAGTCTGCTAAGCTTAAGGCGGCTTTAAAGGAAGTTGAAACTTTAATTCAAAAATTTAAGAATCGTGAGACTGATTTTGGCGATCCGAGAAATGTTTTTGAGCGTCTTGCGGAATTTCTTCCCAAAGATTTTTCTATGGCACGTTGGCCGAACCTGAAAAAGATTTTCGAGCAAATCATTCTGAGCGCGGAAATTAACCCTGTGGAACTTCAGAAAGAAGCTAAAAGATTGCATGTTCAAATTATTAAAAAAGATGCCGCGACGGTCGATGCGCGCTCAGCCGCAATTTTGCTCGAAAAATATTTGCTCTTGCACAAGCTTCTGCATTTGCAGCTTTCACGCAGTGAATACTCTCAGCTGTCCCGGCGCGCGGTTCATCCGATTCAGCTGAGCAAAGCGGTTGCTGCATTGACTTCGGGTGATAAAAAAATAAAAGAAAATGATTTTGCCGCGCTTGAACAAACTTACGCCGATGCCGTGCGATTTTATCAAGGGGCGATTCAGCGTGAAGCCGTGATGGAATCCGCGATGATTCGGGAGCTTCAAAATAAAAAGTCAAAAAATATCGCACTTGTTACGGGCGGATTTCACACGAACGGAATGCGTGAATTCGCACAAAAAAATCATTTTAACTATGTCGGTATTATGCCGCGCATTTCAAAAATCACGGCGGAGGATCAGGATCATTATCATCGTGCGCTTCTCGGCGAAGCATTCTTAAACCTAAAGGAAAAGGGGCTCTCTGAAGCAGAGTCTTCGCAAGTTGGAGCTGCGATAATCACCAGTTTGCGCATGATGGATGATCCGCGAGCCGCGACACGAGTTGCCCGTATGATCCGACACAAGCCGCCGGTGGGAGCTGGTCTGTCTGCGCGCTCAGAAGCGAGAGATTTTGCCCCCAAACTGGAAGCTTATTTTGCTTCGTTACCAGACAATGATTTAAGAAATCATCGCCTGTTGCCAGCGATTCTTGCCGTGATGCGACACAAAAAGGATTTAAAGGCGCGCGGAATCGATCTTCAATCAGCTCTTCGCGAAAGCACCGGAAAAGTTTCCCGAAAAATTCCTGTCATCGAGCAAGTTGCTGACGGTGTATATGTTGATTTCAATCTTAAAGATTTGCCGCTGGCGCATCGTATGGCATTTGCGATGGCGGTCTATGATCGTGATGAGTTTCCTGCTGTAAGCCGCTTTTTGGAAACAATAGTTGAAAAACTTGATTTGGCAAAGCGATATCCGATGTCAGATCGCTTGTCAGATGCCCAAGATTATAAAAAGGTGACTGATTTGTTTTGGAACGCCGAGCAGGAATTGACAACGGTTCAAAATATTATGCTTCAGCACGCCATCAACAAAATGACTCTTTCCATGCCACGTTATGAAAGGCGCGCGCTGGAAAAAGAAGCTTTAGTGATGGAGATGATGAAAGAAAGAGAGGCGCCGGGAAAAGGAGATATCCCTCAGATTGTTTTTATTACGGATTATCACGGCAGCACCCGCATTGGCTCGATGATCGGCCACGCCTTAGGGCTAAAAAACTATCAAAACATTCGCACAAATGAAGACCTCGAAAGTCGTCTGAAGGCTGAAAAAATTGATGTCAGCAAAAAAAATATTCTTTTTGTTGGCGGGTCGGATTATGTGGATCGTGGGCCCGAGCCGTTGAGCGGATTCCGCTTTAATGAGTTTTTGCGCAAGCATGGAAAGCTACGATTCATTAACGGTAATCATGAATGGTGGAAAGACTGGAACATTCTCGGAATGCATTTGCGGGTTAACGATGTTGTTCGGGAAATTGCAAATAATGATTTGATGTCACTCGAAGTTGCCTTTGAAAAAGTTTGGCAGTTTGTAACAACTATAAATTGGACCCAAGCTCAAATTGACGCGGAAAAAACAAGGATACGCGGATTAGTCAGCGGTTTTATGACTAAGTCTCATCAGCTTTTCTCTCATGCGTCAGAGCGAGATGTTCAAGAGTTTGCGAATATGATTATTGATTCGGGAACGAATCCTAATCATTCTTTAGAGTGGTGGGCGCGAGAGTGGTATGAACATAGTCAGTGGGCGGATGTTTTTCTTGATCAGCTGAACGCGGAGCTTTTGAATTCCGCGGTGGATCAAATTCACCAGAGGCTCGACGGGCCTCAGCTTACTAATCTTGCGGATGCTATCGAGGCTTCGACAATTTTGTCTGCCGCTCAAAAGCAGATTTTGAAAGACCGTATAAGAAAAACGGGACGGCTTTTCGAGACGATAACAAGTGAATCATTTGCTAAATCAGAAAATGTAAAAAGAGCTCTGGAGGATGTCGAGAAACTGAAGCAGGCCAATGCTTCTATTCGAACATCAAATGAGCAGCTGGCCGCGGCAGGCAGGCATTCAGAAATGCAGCCTCAGCATAAAGTGCCAACGGCTTTTGAGCTGACTTCAAACGAGGCAAAAGAAATGCTGGCCGAAGTTACGCATGTTATTCAGGAGGTAAATAAGGAGTTTCATCGGCTTGGAATTTCCGAAATTGAAATTCCCAAAGTTGATTTGGTTGAGCCTCAAAACTATCGAGTCAATCCAGTTGTGATGGAGTCGGCATTATGGGATTTTAAGAATATGGCCTTGATGTTTACCGATGTTATGGAAAATTTTTATGTGCACGGGATTATTCCGGTGACGGCGGATAAGAAAGAATTTAACGTCCGGTACCGTGACTTAAAAGGTGTTGATGCGATTGAGCGCCTTCAATACGACATTCGAATCTTTTTTGATTCGCTCGATAAAATTGAGGACACTCCTGAGTTTCGCGCTCGTGTTCACGCGGAATTGGGAGAGGCTTTTGCTGTTGTCAATGAATGGTACTCCGACACACTTGCTTTTCTTAAGCCCGCCAGCATTCGTGGTTTTATCGATCAGGGAGGCCCCGAAGAGTTTCCTTATGAGTATGTTTCAGCGACCAGTCCCAGAACATTTAAAGGTTCAAAAGGAATCGTGCATGTTGGCCATGTTGAAGCCGGCAAGCTTCGCAAAGAAGGTTTGTCTTGGTGGCAAGGGGGGATTAGGGGCGGATTAGCCCATGGTGACTATGAGGCATCTGAAGGAGGCTATGCCGGGTTAGGCGCGTACGTTTCTCATTTCAAGCGAGATGAAAATGGAAACTTAACCGGCATTACCCGTTTGGGTTATGCTGAAACTGTTGCAAATTACAAAAAACAAATTAAGAAAAAAGAAAAAGAATTAAAAGCAGAGCAGGGCAAGGGCCCTCAAACAACAGGGTTGGCGGATAAGCTGAGCGCTGAAATTGGAGTCTTGCAGGGACTTTTAGAGAATGTTGAGAAAACCGGAGATGTGATTACCGATTTAACTCTCTCAGAAAGAGATTTAAGCGCAGTTGAGAGAAGAGAAATCGAGCCGCTAACACAAGGAACCAATCTCCTTGATTATTATGTCATTCGCTTTCTAACAGAAAACATCGAATCTTATCGACTACTCGGAGTTAGTGCTGCTCAGCGGGGACTTACGCGGCGGCTGCAATATTATGAACAAAAAAGATCGTGGTCCGAGCGCAAACTCAAAGATTATTTAGAAAAACATGCCGCTTCCATTAATTCCGAAATTAAATTACAGGCCGCTCGTTCTGAAGTGCGCACGATGAGCGAAGCTCAGGTTTTTGCGCAGGGCTCTGTGGCTCCGAAGCCGCTTCTGATTTTAGCCGGAGCCGGAATTTCCGCTTTGGTTTTATGGATTCATCCTTTGCGCTGGTTTGCGTTGCTTGCGGGAGTTTGGGCTTTTGTCGCCGCAATTTTTGAAGCGATTCCCAAACCAAGACGGATATATCCCGCCGTGAAAACAGGTCCCGATCGAAATGAAATTTGGGAAGCTCTGGATCGTTGGCCTGATTCAGCCATTCAGACTTTTATCGCGAATGAAGATTCAGCACGTATTCCCGATCCTGAATCTATTACGGATGATTATGCGCGCGGAGCGATTCATTTAAAACTCGCCGGAATTGCTTTTCGAAATAATTTAGCTTTGGGAATGGACGCGAAGTATCTTGCTGATATTGTTGCGCATAACCTGAAGCTGGCGATGCAAGATTTACGAAAAGTGGATTATGACGCAAGCGCGGGGGTTTTATTGAATGCTCTTGAAAGACTTCAGCTGGAAAAGTTAAATTCTTCAGAGGCCTTAGTTCATTTTGTGGAATATTTTATTTTGGCACGGCTCCGGGCGCAGCCTCGTTCTGCCTGGGCGGGCGCTCTTCCAAGCGGGGGATATCTTTTGGGCTCCAAACCCGCCGACAGTGAACTAAAAAATTACCCTCTGCCTGAAAACAAACGTATTGTTGTTTTTCTTCTTCCCGGCGAAAAAGAGTTCCAATTTAAGCAAACACCGCTTTTTCGTGAATTACGCAGCAAAAAAACAAAATACAATTCACTCGTCTTCACCGAGATGATTTTTCTTCGAGAGAAAGCTTGGTCAATTTATTCCGCGCCGAAGACTCCAATAAAAAAGCAGATATTTTTTTAACACCTATTGCGGGGTTAATGCCGCCGGATCAAACTCAATACCCTGAAAATTTGCAGCGTTTTTTTGACGACGCTAAAGATCTTTATGAGATTGAGAGAAGCCGTCCGCTCGACCAGATTTCATATGAAACCGATTTGATTCCGACCCTGGCTAATTATTTCGTGCAAGGCGATGAGCAAGTTATAAATTTATCTATGCAATCGATGGGTGCTGGCGGCCATGATACACAGCGACGCGGATCGGAAGTAAGTCCGTACATTTCTATTACGCGTCTCATGGCGCTTGCTGCCGGAGATTTGGGGATTAAAGCAGGAATATTAAAAGCCTCGGATAAGCCTGTTTATGCGGATGCTTTCTATCGCACAGGAATTTATGGTAATTCCTTACCGAAAAAACCCGGAGAAAAAATCACACCGCGCCGTATTTTTTTAATTTCTCCGCATCCTGATGATGATGTTATTGCCGCAAAAGCGATTCTCGCCCAAGCCATGAAATTAGCGCGAGAAGGTGAAGTGGTTGTGGAAGTGATTGTCATGCAGCCGGGAGAAAATGGCGTAACTAATTTAAATGACTCCCAAATCAAACAAGCTTTGCGTCTTGCGTTGGGATATGACGGAGGCTCTTTAAATGCCGAAAAAGCGAGTGCCCTGAAAAGAGAATGGATTAAAAAGTTTGAGGAAATTCGCAAGGTTCATCATGATGTTTTGGCGGACTTGCGTGCAACGCATCCGAAAGATGCCGAGCGCCTTTCCGCGAAGCTTCATACATTTACCGACGTTGATTTTGAGCGTTTATTTGATTTAGCAGCGAATCGAGCCTGGGATTATGAAGAATTGGGCAAAGCGGGTATTTCGCGTCTTGAAATTGGCACCGCGGAAGAAACACTTCTCAAAGAAACCGCGAAATATTTTATTCGCCGCATTGAAAATCAAAATGCGATTGATTTTTTCAAC
>CAZSVD010000196.1:0-8112 GCA_964610145.1 uncultured bacterium
GGCGCCCGTATGGAAACGTATGCGATCCCGGGACCCGCGGGTTCGGGAAAAATTTGTTTAAATGGCGGTTGCGCGAAGCACGGCAAGCCGGGGGATATGCTGATTATTATGAGTTTTCTTGTTTTGGACGAAAAAGAATTATCGGCGCATCATCCGATCGTTGTTTCGGTGGATGCTAAAAATCAGTACGTCAAAACAGAAAAAGCTTCTATTCCGACGCTCGCGGATTAATTTCTTCCCATGAAAAAAATCAAGGTCGGACTTATCGGATGCGGCGCGATCGGCGCGCGTCTGGCTCAAGCCTTGCAGTCTGAATTTCCCGAATTCGCGCAGCTTGCTTACATTTGCGAACATCGCACGGATAAAGCTCGTGATCTTCTCAAAAAAATGCGCTCCCGCGCCGAGCTCGCGGATTTGGACGAAACCATTGAATATTCCGATTTTATTATCGAAGCCGCTAATCCCGATTTAGCAACACATGTGATTTCCAAAGCTGTGCCTTTGGGAAAATCCATGCTGATTATGAGTGTGGGAGGGCTTTTGGCAATAAGTCCGCGTTGGCTTAGAAAATACCCTGACTCTTCCATTTTATGTCCATCCGGCGCGGTGGTGGGCATTGACGGAGTGCTGGCCGCGCGCGAAGCGGGACCTTTAAAAGTTAAATTGATTACGCGTAAGCCTCCCGCGGCTTTGGAAGGGGCACCCTATTTCAATGGCAAAAAAGTTTCGGCGTTGGCTCGGGGGAAAGCACCTGTTTGCGTTTTTAACGGTACGGCCGAAGATGCTGTCGCTGGATTTCCAAAAAATATCAACGTATCAATGATTTTAAGCTTAGCCGGAGCCGGAGCCAAGAAAACGAAAGTTGAAATTTGGACCGCGAAGGGCTGGACGAAAAATGAACATGAAATCAAAGTGGAAGGAAAATTTGGAAAAATAGAATGTGTGACTTCCAATGTTCCTTCGCCGGATAATCCAAAAACAAGTTATCTCGCTGTGCTTTCCGCTATCGCTTGTTTGCGTAAATACTTCTACTCAGTCAAAATCGGGACTTAAGCCATGACGACCGGCGTTAAGGCTAAAGCAGCGGCGGCGCAGGAATGGATTACGGTTCGTGGCGCGCGCGAAAACAATCTCAAGAATATTTCCGTCAAAATTCCCCGCAATAAAATTACGGTGATCACCGGTCTTTCCGGCTCCGGTAAATCCACTTTGGCTTTCGATACGATTTATGCTGAGGGCCAGCGCCGGTATCTGGAAAGTCTTTCTTCTTATGCGCGTCAATTTCTTGAAAAGCTGAAAAAGCCCGATGTGGATTATATCGGCGGGCTTTCTCCGAGTGTGGCTATCGATCAAAAATCGGGAGCTCATCATCCTCGCTCAACAGTGGCAACAACAACAGAGATTTTTGATTTCTTGCGATTGCTTTTTGCGAAGGCCGGTTCTTCAGGAGGTGATTCCGCCTCTTCCGGCGTCAGCCTTGAAGAGTTTACGCAGCTGTTGGAAGAAAAATACGCGGATCAATCTATTCATGTGCTTGCGCCTGTTGTTCGCGGAAGAAAGGGAGAGTATCAAAAATTATTTCAGGATTTAGTGAAGAAAGGCTTTGATTATTTGCGCATCGATGGCAAGCCGGATTGGGTTAAGCCGGATACCAAACTTAAAAAAACTTTCCGTCACGATATTGAAGTGATTGTGGATCAGCTGAAAGTCCGGGAGTCCGACCGTGCGCGTCTTCAGCGCTCTTTGGAGAAAGCCGGTGAATTGGCGGACGGTGAGGTGGCTATTTGGGACGGAAAAAAAACAGGTCCGGAAGCAATCGAGAGATTTATTTTGGCGCGCGAAGAAGAGGGGCAGGTTTTTAAGTCGCGGTTAACGCCGAATCTTTTTTCATTTAACAGCCCTTATGGAGCCTGCGCGGCTTGCCGCGGTCTTGGAAAACTTTCCAAAATTTCAGAAAAGAAAATTATTTCTCATCCGGAAAAACCCATTTTACGGGGCGCGCTGAACGAAGATATTTTCTTTTCTTTTAATAAATATTTTATCGAAGACTTGGTTTTTGATTTGAGCAAGAAATTTGGTTTCGAAATGAAGACGCCATTCAAGGAATGGCCCGAAGAAGCACGCGAAGTTTTTTTTATGGGAGACGGCAATCATTCAGGGTTGACCGAAGAATGGGAAAGACTTTTGCATGAAACGGAGTCTGAAAATATTCGCGCGAAGATCCGGCAATTCATGAAAACCGATGTTTGTCCGGAATGTCAGGGAAAGCGACTCAAAAAAGAAAGTCTGGAAGTGCGCATTGAGGGACTCAACATTATGGAGATGACCGCGCTTCCGGTGGAAGAAGCCGTGCCTTATTTTGAAAAACTGAGTTTTCCGGAAAAACTGCGTTCGGTCACGGATCCGATTATGAAAGAGATCCGTTTAAGGCTTCAATTTTTGCTCAATGTGGGCCTGGGATATATCAGTCTGGATCGAACTGTAAACACTCTTTCGGGCGGAGAATTACAACGTATCCGTTTAGCCGCGCAATTGGGGTTGGGATTAACGGGAGTGATGTATGTGCTTGATGAGCCGAGCATTGGGCTGCATCCGCGCGATCATGAAAAACTTTTGCTTTCGCTGGAACGTTTGCGCGATCAGGGCAATACCATCTTGATTGTGGAGCATGACGAAGAAACCATGCTGCGCGCGGATTATTTTATTGATTTGGGTCCCGGAGCCGGCGCTCACGGTGGTGAAATTTTAAGTGCGGGTCCCATTACAGAAGTTTTAAAAACCGGGCGGTCTTTGACCGTGGATTATTTAACGGGAAAAAAGCAAATCAAAGTGGATAAGCCGCGAATCGATTTTAAAAAAGCTCCCAAAATTACTTTGTCGGGCTGTGAAGAACATAATCTGAAAAAAGTCGATGCGGAGTTTCCTCTCGGACTGTTTACCTGCGTGACAGGAGTTTCGGGCTCAGGGAAGAGTACGCTTGTGCATGACACGCTCTATAAAGCTTTGCACAATCGATTGTGGAAAACCGATTACGCGGTCGGAAAGCATAAAAAATTTATCGGCGCGGAAAAAATCGAAAGAATCGTCGAAATTGATCAGTCACCGATCGGGCGCACGCCGCGCTCAACTCCCGCGACGTACACGGATGTTTTTGGCATGATCCGTCAAATGTTCGGAAATGTTGAGTTGGCCCGCCTAAGAAATTACAAGGCGGGACATTTTAGTTTTAATGTGAAAGGCGGCCGCTGCGAAGTTTGCCGGGGTGAAGGTTTGATGAAGCTCGAAATGAGCTTCATGCCCGATGTTTATGTGACCTGCGAATCCTGCGGCGGGAAACGCTATACCGATTCATTGCTGGAAGTGCGCTATCAGGGAAAAAATATCGCGGAAGTTTTGGATATGCCAATTTCAGAAGCAGCGGTTTTTTTTGATTCGATTAGTTCCATTCGCGACAAACTGTTGTTATTGGAAAGATTGGGTTTGGGATATGTGAAACTGGGCCAGCCCTCCACGACTCTGTCCGGCGGAGAGGCGCAACGCATTAAAATTGCTACGGAACTGAGCAAGCGAGTTCAGGGAACGGCAATCTATATTTTGGATGAACCCACGACAGGGCTTCACTTTGAAGATGTCGCGAAGCTTTTGGGCGCTCTTTTTGAGCTGCGCGATCAAGGGCATACCGTGATTGTGATTGAGCATCATTTGGATGTGATTCGCAGTGCCGATTATGTCATGGACTTGGGACCGGAGGGGGGCACACGGGGCGGGCAAATGATTTTTCAGGGTTCTCCCGAGGGACTTGTCGCCAATCCCGCCTCGTATACGGGACGGTTTCTGAAAACCGCGATTGAGAAGAATAAAGTTGGAAATTAAGCCTATTTTGATTGAACGCTGTGCTATACTTTACAAAGAGTTGCGGGCTGTTTTTGAGAGTCTGTTCCTGATCAGCGTTGATTGCGCAGCTTAACCCAAGGATATTTGTATGATTACCGAAATTGGCATTGTTGCCGGAGAAATTTGGAATTTGTTGGATAAAAAGCAATCCGTTCCGCTCGACACCATTGTTGATACTCTTAAGCGCAACCGTGACTTGGTATTAATGAGTCTGGGTTGGCTTTCGCGCGAAGGGCATGTGACACTGGCACCTACGGACCGCGGATACTTGGTGACACTTAACAAGCGCTAAACCTGCGGATGAAGTTTGTTTGCATTTTAACGACCGTGCCGAGCCTTGTTTCGGCACGAAAGTTATCCCGCGCGTTGCTTAAACAAAAACTAGCTGCCTGCGTTAGTTTGATTCCGATGATAGAGTCGCATTACTCCTGGAAAGGAAAGATGCAAAAATCCCGCGAAGTTCAGCTTGTCATTAAAACACGCGATTCTCTTTTCAAATCAGTTGAAAGTTTTTTTAAAAAAAATCATCCTTATGATGTTCCCGAAATAATTGGTTTGCCTGTTCAAAAAGCTTCCTTGGCTTATGCTGATTGGCTGATTGCCGTGACAAAATCCTGACTATGGCGTCCAAATCAAAGTCTATTTTTAAAAAAATCGCGAAGTGGATGAAACATTCGATCGCGCTTTTTTCTGACGCGGCTAAACGCGCGGCGCCCGAAAAAAAAGGAAGCCGCAAGACAAAGACAGCCGGAATCAAAAAGAAAAAAAAGACAGCGACCAAAAAGAAGGCATCTCGACTTATTCGGCCCGCTGCCTCAAAAAAAATAAAAACGAAGAAGGCCGTTGCGGTTAAAAAAGTAGCGCAGAAAAAAGTTTCATCTCTTGTCAAAGCGCCCAAAATCAAGGCGGTGCAGTCTGCTCAGACTAAAAAGGAAACGACGGTTCCTCGAGGCAACAGCCCCAAAAAGGTTGCTGCGGCGGCGACACCTAAGGCCGAAGGTATTCTGATCGGAAAAATCGCGTATTATTTTTCGAAGGCGAATGCCTGCGCGTTTCGGGTTGAGAACGCGGAGATGAAAGAGGGCGCGACTATCCGTATTCAGGGGGAGAAAACGAATTTTAAAATGACGGTGAAGTCGATTCAGATTAACCGCATTCCTGTACCGAGCGGAAAACCCGGCGAAGATGTCGGGATCGGTGTTACCAAGCCGGTTGCGGTGGGCGACTCGATTTATTTACTTTAGATCTGTGCCGGTGACACAGCGACAAAAACTTTTGCCGGTTTTGAATGCTCATTCACGATTTGATGCGGAAATGACGCGTCAAAATAAAATGTATCGCCTGATTTAAGATCAAATTCTTCTTTTTCAAGTTTAACTTTGACTGAACCTTCCTGAACCCAAACAAATTTTTCAACGCCGCGCTCTTTCTTTTCTTTTTCCGTTTCAGAGTTTCCGGCCAGCTCAATCAACAGGGGTGAAATCTTTTTTGTTCCGACTTGTTGAGTCATCAAAGTAATTTTGACATTTTTGCTGTGAATGGTGCCCTTTTTTTGGTCTTCTTCTTTAACGAGTGCTGTTTTTGAAGAGCGGTCATCGATGTCCTGATACAGCTCCGGCAATCCGACTCCGATGACTTCCGCGATTTTGGCGTGGCTTTCAATGGTTCCGATCATAACGCCTGTTTCAATGCGCGAAAGAGTCGCCTGGGCGACGCCTGTTTTTTCGGCGATTTCAACTAAGGTAAGACCTTTTTGTTTGCGAAGTTCACGCATGCGTGCGCCAAGATTTTTAAGCATAGAAAGTATCCTTTTGAATAGTGCGGAATAAATGAGCCAAAGATCTTCTATCCTAGCGATAAGCCCTTTTCCGTCAAGAGAAACATGGTAAAAAATAATATGAAAATAAATAATATTAATATTGACAAAAAACTAATATTAAGTTAAGTTTTCGTCATAACAATAAAAGATCAAGGGAGGATCTATGAAAAATACAAAGAATATCTTTACATTAACCATGCTCGCACTGGCTTTGGCTTTTGGCAGTGTCGCGGCTTATGCGGTGCCTTCGGATACAAAGGCAGCCAGTGTTCAGGCACCGGTTAATCTGAATCAGGCGAATGCCCAAGAGCTAATTGCTCTCAAGGGGATTGGTCCTAAGACGGCAGAGCGGATTATCGCTTATCGTCAGGAGCATGGCCCGTTTAAAACAGCGGATCAGCTTGTGATGGTAAAAGGAATTGGCAACGCCAAATTCGCTAAAATCAAAGATCAGGTAACGGTTTAAAAGACTGAATAACTTGGTTCGTGAAAGCCCTTGGGTTTTGGCTCAAGGGCTTTCTGTTTTTTTGCTTCATTTCGAACCAAATGCGCCGATATAATTTTGCTCGCAATAATGATAGAATCCCCAACTTATGGCAAAAGTAAAAAAACAAAAACCGCTTACGTTTCAGGAATTGGTTCAAAGACTCAACGAATATTGGGGTAAGCAGGGCTGTCTCGTTGTTCATCCTTATGATATGGAAGAAGGCGCGGGAACTTTTTCACCGCATACTTTTTTACGCGCTTTGGGGCCTGAGCCCTGGAAAGCCTCTTATGTCCAGCCTTCGCGCCGACCGACCGATGGACGTTACGGTGAAAATCCTCACCGCACACAGCATTATTATCAATATCAAGTGCTTTTAAAGCCGGCGCCCTCCAATGTGCTTGAACTTTATTTGAAAAGTCTTGAGGCCGTTGGAATTTCTTTGAATTCGCATGATATTCGTTTTGTTGAAGATGACTGGGAATCGCCGACTTTGGGTGCCTGGGGAGTGGGCTGGGAAGTCTGGCTCGACAGTTTGGAAATTACCCAGTTTACTTATTTTCAGCAATGCGGCGGAGTCGATCTCGAAGTGATTCCCGCGGAAATTACTTACGGGCTCGAACGTATCGCCATGTTTTTGCAGAAAAAAAATTCCATGTTTGATATTGAATGGAATGACGGTGTTACTTACGGCGATGTGCATTTGCAGGGCGAAAAAGAATTTTCCGAGTTTAATTTCAAAGGTTCAAACGCAGAAATGCTGCATCAGCACTTCAATGATTATGAGCGCGAAGCAAAACAGCTAATTGAAAAGAAACTGGTTTTGCCGGCTTATGACTATTGTTTGAAGGCCTCTCACGCCTTTAATCTGCTTGATGCGCGCGGCGCGATCAGTGTGAATGAACGTCCGCGGTTTATCGGCAGGGTTCGTGCTCTCGCGAAAGGCTGCGCTGAAGGCTATCTTGAAAGTCGACGTGAGCAAAATTTCCCCCTCATCAAAGAAGCTAAGAAAAAATGACGAAGAAGACATCTGCATTGAACTTATTGGTTGAAATCGGAGCTGAAGAGTTGCCGTTATCCGCGCTTGATTTGATTTATTCTGATTTTAAGTCAGCCTTTTCAAAATTGCTTGAGCGCGAGCGCATCGAGTTTTTGAATATTGAAGTTGAAGCCACGCCGCGCCGCATCGCTTTTTTTGTCGCAAATCTTTCCGCGAAACAACAGGATTTAAAACTGGATATCTCCGGCCCTTCATTCGAAAAAGCTTATGGCGCCGATGGAAAACCAACTCAGGCTCTGATCGGTTTTATGAAAAGCAAGGAAATCACCGAGAAAGACATTGAGATTCGCGAAACACCCAGGGGAAAGTTTATTTTTGGGGCTAAAGAATTAAAAGGAAAGCCCGTTGCGCAGGTTTTGCCGAATTTGATTCAGGAGGTTTTTCAATCGATGCAGTTCAAGCGCGGACTGCGCTGGGACGCAACGGGATATAAGTTTCCGCGTCCGATTCGCTGGATTGTCGCGATTCTTGGAAACTCAGTTTTAAAATTTAAAATTGCGGATGTGACGAGCGGAAAAACCAGTCTTGGACATCGCTTTCTATCGCCCAAACCATTCACTGTTTTAAAAGCAGATTGGCAGGCTTATCATAAATTGTTGGAAAAACAGCAAATTATTCTGTCAATTGAAAAGCGTGAGAAATGGATTCGCGCGGAGCTTGCTGAACAATATGGTCAAAAAAATCCTGATGAAGAACTTGTGCATGAATGTGCGCAGTTGGTGGAGAAACCGTTCCTTCTCGAAGGCGGATTTTCCAAAGAATATTTAGAGTTGCCGGCGGAAGTTTTGGCGACCTGCATGAAAAAGCATCAGCGCATCTTTGCTATTTATCAAGGCGGAAAACTTCAAAATAAAT
>CAZSVD010000197.1:0-10808 GCA_964610145.1 uncultured bacterium
CATCACCACGACTCCCAAGACTACGGCTGTTTTTTTCATAGGTTTACCTTAATGTCCCCGCTAACAAAGCTCCGGTTAAATAATCTTCTCAAGAATATAGACCTTTTGAAGCAAAGTTTCCACCGCAGCAAGTCTGGCACCTTCACGTTCTGGTTTTTCGCTTTCAAGCAAATGAATTTTAAAGCTATCTGCGTAAAGCCGCTCGATTTCACGCTCTGAAATACTGAACGGTGGACCTTCCATTTTTGTCTGATCATATTCATACACAATTAAAAGACATTGTCCGCCGTTTTTAAGGGCCTGTTTGATCGCGCGCGCATAATCGCCGCGCATAGATTCAGGTAATGCCACCAAAGCGGCGCGGTCATAAACAAAATCGTACGAGTCTATTTTTCCCAGTTTAAAAAAATCACCGCAGCTGATCGTGATGTTTTTATGAGAGTAATGCGTAAAATCCTGATCCTGAGTTTTATGAAATGGCTGAAGTTTATTTTCCGAAAAAAACTGCTCCACCGCTCCGGAGTAAAGTTCCACGCCGTGCACCTGGAGCCCCAAACCCGCGAGCCAAAGCATGTCGACGGTTTTACCGCACAAAGGCACCAGCACGCTTTGCCCCGCCGGAGGATTCAATCGCGGAAAATACTGCGTCAGCTTGGCGTGATATTCCCGCTGATTAAAAGCCGTTCGCCCGTCGGTCCAAGATTTAATCCAAAACTCGGCTTCCAAAATTATTCTCCCAATTCTTTTTTCCAATTAAGCGGCATCACCGGTGCCGCGCCTTCATACTCGCCCCATTTGGATTTGGGCAAAAGCACCATCAACTCAAATTCATTACCGTCGGGATCCATGCCATAAACTGATTTGGTTGCGCCGTGATCGCTTTCGCCTGTAAACGCATTCGCTTTGATTAACACTTCACGCGCTTTTGCAAGATCCTGAATAGTGGGCAATTGCCATGCTAAATGATAAAGACCAATGCTGCCCTGCGGCGGCTTCGGAAAACGCGCGCCGACTTGCATCAATCCGAGATCATGATGATTCGCGGAGTCTTTCGCCCGTAAAAAAGCCATGCGCCCCGCTTCTGCGATGACATTAAATCCGAACACATCGCGATAAAACGCGACCGACCGATGAAAATTGGCAACAAACAGAACCGCGTGATTTAAGCGTTGTACAGGAATCATATTTTAACTTAAAACTTAAAGGTCAAATCTCAAAACCATAACTCGAAACTTTTAACCCGCTTTCGAGATTTCAAATTTAACCCGTTACCATTCTATCCAAAGCAGTATCGAACCAAAAATATATTTAATTCGAGGAAAAAAGCAGATTCCGGAGGTCAATGTAGCAGTTTTATATCAGTTCATGCTCAAACGACTGAGCCGGCAGGTCAAACGTAATTCTGCGCGCTTTCAAAAAAATTTATATTTCAGCAAAATGATGCTACCCGCCGGATACTGTGCGGTCATTTTTGATAACGAGATTAAGCCCCTTCAGCTGACGCAAAAGGTTTAGCGCCAAACAGCTGCAGCTTAAGCCGCGAAGCAATCAATCTTTGATTCATGATCGGAAGCAGTCTCTTCAAAATTTCATATCCCAATTCATGATCTGATTTCATGGCCTTGCGCAGGCGCGCGCCGTCAATCGCTAAAAGCTCCGCATCCTGTGCCACAATCGCATCAAAACGCCAGCGATACGGTGTAATGGCCCATGACCAGCCAACCACATCCCCCGCGTTTAAACTGTGAAAAAGACGTTTTTCCGGCTCGGCTTCGAAACGAACATCTTGCTCGATACCGACTAAATCAACTTTACCTTTCAATAAAAGAAAGAAATGCTCCGCTTTGCCGCCATCGCGAAAAACCGTTTCCCCTCGCGGCAAAAATACTGTCTTCGTCAATTTGGATAAATAGTCACGATACTTCTGCGGCAGTCCTTTGAGAAAAGGGTGCTTGGTTTTTGCGGCAACTTTCTTTTTGCGAGGGCTCATGGCAGCGCTCCTTCGTTAAATTTTGCTTTATTGGGATATGTATATCCTAATTGTAGCCCGCACAAAATTCAACTTCAAATTCGAAGGGTCATTCCCACGCGGAAAGCTTGAACATTAAAAATGTCTTCGGAGCGAGGCATGATTGAAAATATTCCAATCAAATCGGACCGCAGACAAATACCCTTCGCCTGGTTTTTTGTATCCCGAGTCTCCGTGCAACTTAAACCTCCGGAACTGTACTTTTTTTACCGGTTTCATGTAAAATAAAACCCGTGATGAATCACCGCTTAAAACTAAAGAAACAAATTCTCTTCGTTATCTTTTTTTCTCTTTTCTTTTATCGATTTGCCAGCGCTGATAATTGTTTTGTGGATTGTATGCGCGCCGCCGGATGCTGGGATTCGCGTTCGGATGAAAATGTCAGCTTTTGCAGCGGCACAAATGCGCGCTGCTCTTCCGAATGCAGAAACTCTGGAAACAGTTCAGGTAACAGTCACAAATCGTACGGCGCAATTGCTTACAGCAAGAAAGACGGCGGATATGGATATTCAGACGGTAAAATAAATCGCGGCCAAGCGGAAAAAACTGCTTTAAAATATTGCAAACAATACGGTAAAAAATGCAAAGTTGCTGTTTGGTTTTACAATCAATGCGGCGCTGTCGCTGTGGACGGAAGAAAAATAGGCGTCGGGCTTGGTGATAGTAATCTTGCCGCGAATGAAGACGCCTTAAAGGAATGCCGCAAAAGCGGCAAGAAAAACTGCGAAGTCAAAGTCTCGCACTGCTCTTTTTAATCGGAACTATTTTTACCGATCCTTCTACCTAATCAACTAAAGACTACTGACTAACCCTTCCCTGCCGGGAGATGCCCCATTTCCGGCGCTGATTCTACTGATTCATCTTTAATTCCCAGCTGAAGCTGCGCCGCAAATTTCTTCGCAAATTCAAGCGCCTGATTGTGCTTGATCATCATGTCGGACGAATAAATCAAACTCAGCTCATTTTGCAGAGTGGTATTTAATTGTTTCAGAATCACAAATCCTCCGTCACGCAGCCGAAATCCGATACGGTAAATTCCGCGCATTTTGAAATCAAAATAAGCCCGGTGATACTGAATCGCGATCGACTCAATTTCGTCATGCCGATACTCGGTCGCTCCGGTCAAAATTCCGAAAAAACGGTGCTGAACAATAATCTTGGAAGCAGTTGAACCATCATCTAAATGATTGGAATAAATTTCGGGAAACATCCAAAACAAAAAAACACCCAGCAAAATAAACGGCATCCATTTCTTCATTCATTTAACCCGATAATCCTCGATAAAATAAGATCACAGATCTAACCCTTTGACCGGTTCGGCTGCGCTCACCACCGGCAGCTCAGGGTAAGCAACTAAAAACTGCTGGTTAACCTTTTCCCACAGGGCGACATTCGACATTTTTCTACATTTTCTTGCTTGGGCTCTGCGCCCTGCAAGACTATAATCATCTCATGAATCAGACTTCAGCAGAAACCCTAAAACCTAAAAAAGCTTCCGAGTCGCGCGTCGAAACAACTTATTTGATGATGCCCCATCACGCGAACCCCGCCGGCAATATTTACGGCGGATCCATTCTTTCGATGGCGGATGCTGTCGCTTATATGTGCGCCGCGCGCCACAGCGGCCCGGGATGCGTCACGGTTTCTGTCGATCAGGTTGACTTTCGCAAACCCATTCTCATCGGTGAAGCGCTCACTTTCAAAGCTTCGGTTAACTATGTCGGACGAACCTCCATGGAAGTCGGCATCCGCATTGAATCTGAGAATCTCCAAACAGGCAAAAGACAGCACACCAATTCCTGCTATTTCACCATGGTCTGCCTTGATGAAAACTACCAGCCGACCCCCGCCCCCCCGCTTTTGTGCGAAACCAAAGAAGAGAAAAGACGATTTGCCGAAGGCCGCATCCGCCGCGAGCACGCTAAAGAACTTTCAGAGAAAAGAAAACAGCTCGAAATATAAAATCAGACCACAGACCAACGACTGAAGACTACAGACTAAGGCCTCTCCGCGGATAGCGGCCAGTTATCCTTTAAATTACCTTCAGCAAACGCAGAACGACAAACCCCAAAACTCCCACCGCCGCCGCAATCCAAATCCAAAGCAAAGTCCGCTGGAATTTGCTCATGCCGTCCAATTGACGGGCTGATTTTCTTCGCATTTAAGCCAAGTGATTTTTCCCGACGCATCGACTTTGGCGCGAATACGGTCGGTCGGCGCAGAACCATTTGAAAAACGGCCCGGAAAAAAGTGCCGTTCATCTCCGACAGTTTCAGGCTGACCATAATATTGAATTAAAGAGTCTACCGTGCTGCCCGGTATGAGAGCTTTGCAATATTGAATCTTTCCCATCTCTTTCGGCAATTGCCTTTTACCTTCTTCTACTTTTAGAGCCATTTCTTGCACAGTCTGCTCCTGGCTCTTTTTAGGCCGAATTTTATCCCCAAAGCCCACGTACAGAATGCTGATACCTATTGCCCCGCAAAAAAGCGCCGCCCCAACCAACCAAAAAAAAGAAGCCCCCCTGCTGCGTTCGGAAGGCGGGTAGAGAAGAACGGCAAAAAGCATGACGGCCGGAAGAAAACAACCAACGAGAATCGCACCGTAAATAAGGTAAAAAAACAATATCATAAAAAGCTATCCCCCCTCTAAAACCTCGTTAAAGACTGAAGACAACCGACTAACGACTCCCCGCGGACAGCGTCCGGTTTTACGGTTTTAGTACTTGCTTTTGAGTTCATCTCTCAATAAAAGATTGCCTATACTCGCTATCACAACACCAAATGGCGTGCAAAGTGGTCCAACTTTTTCATTTAGGTCAAAAGCGGTTGCAAAGCCTACTCCCAAACAAAAAAAGCCTATGCCTATCATAAGCACAAGCCACATCCATTTCTTCATAGCTTCTCCTTTTATAACTAAGCCTAACACTTTTACAAGCCGCAGCATCGCTTCGGACCAGTGGTCGCAACCCGGAGATTTTCTCCGGACCAGCGGTCGTATGACCGCATGACCAGAAATGTTCCGATTTTTTAAGCGTTGTCGAACGCCGATTTCAATTTTTTGATGTCGAGTTTTTTCATCTTCCACATCTCAGCCGTCATGGCTTCCTTTTTCGCCCGGTTCTTGGTGGTGTTCCATTTGTCGAAGTCTGCGGGGGCAATCTGCCAACGAACGCCGAACTTATCAATCAACCAGCCGCACTGAACGGGTTTTCCGCCGCCAGCCGTTAGCTTATTCCAGTAATAGTCAATCTCCCGTTGAGTTTTGCAAGGTACGACAAACGAAATAGACTCATTGAATGGCATGTCCACGTATCCATTCAAGAGCATAAGCTTTTGTCCCAAAATGGTGATATGTGCAGTGAGCACCGAACCCTCCTTCACACCCATAGGATTTTTGCCCCAGTAAGAAAACTTGCCGACCTTGGTACCCTTAAAGACAGATTTATAGAACTTCACCATCTCAGCAGCGCTTTTATTGGACCAGATGCATGCGTACGCTTTTAGCATAAAAATCTTTCTCCTTTTAAACCCTTCGAGATAAAAAACTGCGTCGGACGGTACACCGTTTTTTAATCCAACCCGGCACTTTTGGAAATGTTCCGAACTCTACAAAAAACAGACCACAGACCAACGACTAAAGACTGACGACTAAGGGCTAACCCCTCCCCGTCGGACGGCGTCCCGTTTTTTGAATTATTTCTTTTCCTCTGGCTTGGTATAAACATATCCATAATCAATTATCTCTATCCACTCCAAGCTCTTACTAGTGTCTATTTGCCAGGTTCTGCCTGTTATAGTGTCTAGCTTTATCCATCTACCAAGCATACCCTGACTACCTTCGGCTGATACTTTATATCGACCATTAAGCGAAAATAAAACCGCGGCAACTGACAAAGAAACGCACAAAATGAAAATGCCAAAACTTTTCATTCCCCCTCCTTCTCCCTAATTCAACCCGACACTTTTAGAAATGTTCCGATTTCTGTTTTCTCATGTGGTTGCTTGACCCTTTGCATTTGCAGCCTGTGCTTCGGCCCTATACTTCGCAAGCACAGAAAATAGAGAATCAAAATCAAGCCCTAGTGAAACCAAAGAAACACGAAATTCATCTATATGTTGAATCATAGAAATTAATGCCGAAGAAGATGCCTGATCTTTTTCTGCGATAGCACCTTCTTTTAGGGCCACCTGACTCAACATACTATTCGTAGAAATATCTAGCTGATCGGCTTGTTGCCTGTTCGCCACATCAAGATCACCCCCTGAGTTCCAAATGGCTCTTGTTCTTTCCGCCTGCGCTCTTAAATTTCTAATTTGGTTCTTCGCATTCTCATTATCAATAAAGTAATTTGCGCTCGCTAACGCGTTTTCGGAATAGCTCAGCGCATCATTTATTATTACGAGAATTTTTTCCGAAGAACTTTTATGGCTGGCGCCATTAAGAAAATATTCGGAACTTAACAAATCAGATTTGATCGACTTCAACTTAGCAATAATCTCAGGTATTTTTTGCACCGCTTCCCCATAAGTATGCGAAACAATGGCAAAACTTATAATCGAATCAAATTCAGAACATACAGAAGAAACGAAACTTTTATACTTTAACAGACTTACTTCCTCAGCGTGTTTCTCATCATATGAATTCGCTATGACTTTGTAGAGACCAAATGCCCCTATCAAAATTAAAAAAATCCAAACAAAGCTAGTTATTTTATTGCCAGGAACGTGCGGCTTAAATTCTTTATTACAAAATCTACAAAGAATAGCTTCTTCTTGAATTTCTTCTGCACAGTAAGGGCATTTTTTCACAGCTTTTTTCCTTTCTTAATAACTACGATAACCACGTTTCCCAGTAAAAGGATTGGTGTTACCCTGGGAAGACCAATTGTTAGCCTTATAACCGTCGGAATCAGAGCGGTAATATGGTGCAACATAAGTTCCATTTTTTCTTGTATATCCACTCACGCGTGTATATGCGAAACCCGCTGACTGAGTAACTAATAAAGCAAAAATCAAAACTGCCAAAATCTTTTTCATAACTTTACCCCTCTCTGCTGAACCGTATCGGTTATTTTTGTAATCTTACGCTTTTAGAAATGTTCTGATCTTCCTTAACCACTAATTTAACCAAATCAACGCTATCATCACTAATTTTAGTAATAACACCTTCGACCTCAAATGACATATCACGAACCGCCTGCTTCAAAGCATTGCTTTCACCTATTTTTAAATATCCCCTTACAAATTTATATTTATATTGGTCAATTGGCATACTAAAGTTTAAATACACCTTGTCTTTTGAAATTTCAGAAGCGGACAAAAATTTGCACTTCACTTTCACGCGAGCACCTATATATTTTTGAGAAACCTCGAGCTTTTTCAAATCTGGTTGCTTTTCGATTACACTCATCGCTTCAACCAATTCTCGGTCTATCAAAATTAAGCCCGTTTCTAAAATTACTTCTGGCCTTGCATTGTAGTATGCAACAGCATCACTGATCCCGCCGCGACAACGCGCAAAAAAATGCAATGCAAGCGGTGTTGGTGTAATATCAGCTTCATTAGAGTCTGGTCGAAATCCACCTTGAATTAAATCTAACGATCTCAAATGATCAAGTTCACGATCTAGCCTATGAAGATCTGTAACCCCTGTAATCTCGGCTAATTTTTCGCAATTAACCAAAACTTCTTTTGAATACAACCAACCCGCTTCCGACAAAGCTTTTTCACAGTTTAAACACGCATACTCCAAAACCAAAGCCTGCGTACTTGTAAGCCTAGCAATCAAATCAATAAAAATAAGATTGCCATCATCAGACCCATCTTCGGAGCAAGATGACACAATCAAACCACTCCACATTTCTTGCAATAAATCATTATCTTCTGTTGATGCCTCATCCAAAATTTTAAACAATAGCTTAGGATGAATTTGGTTGCCTTCAAGCAACCCAACCTTTTTTGCCTTTTGTTCCGCGCGAGTTAAAATACTTATCGTGTTTTTGGAACGCCAGCTTTTCACATGATCACGAAAATATTCTCCAAGTTCTTCTGCTGCGGGAAGACAAATTCTGCCTAAAAAAGCTCCTGCCCCATCCACTGTTCCCTTAGCAACGATTTTAATTGCCTCACCATATGGTGCCAACCCTAGTAGATCCGATTTTCTAACTTCCTCACTAGACATAATTACCTCTATTTAATGGCTTTCTAATTACAACAAACTTCTTAAACCTCTAAATTAATTCGATACAAAAAAAGCCCGATGATTTCTCATCGGGCTTTGTAAAACATTCCGATTTTGTTTTCAGCAGTTAAAGTCCGCCGCAGCTTTGACGCGGCACAATCTACAGCTGTGAGAGAAACCATTCACGATGCTTTTGATCGATTATTCACGATTTCAAAAGCTTTATGCATCGCATCAAAACGGTCCGCAAATTCGATTTTTTCTTCACGCATCTTTTGCATCAAAAGCTCATGATATTTTGTGCGTAATGCATTTGCCTGGTCTTTGGCTTTGCGCTCTTCGGCCGGAATTTCTTTTTCCAGGCGAACAAGATCAACATAAACTTGTGCAATTTCAATTAAACTCATAACTCTCCGCGGGCAATTTTAATCGCGATCTTGGTCGCGTGTTCACGGTCACGGTAAGTAATCCCCTGTTCTTTCAGCATATCCATCCAAAGACCATGCAATTGAACACGCTTCTCTTCAAGTGCCTGAAGCTTTTTGGCATCTGTCGTTTGTTCAACAGCTTCAATTACCGTAACATATTCTTTTGCTAATTCAAAAAGTGTTTTTCGCATATTATTTTATTCGTCAAAAAAAGCCGGGCATTTCTGCCCGGCCTATGATTTTAAAATTCTTTCTTCAGCCGTTTTATTACAGGAAAGCGATGATCGGCGGCATCGCGGAAACAAATGATTCAAAAACTTACCGATCATTTGTTGAGCGGCAGGTGGTTTGAAATTAAATCGTTAATTTCAAAAACACCGTAGCCCGATCATGCTTTCCGGAGCCCGCGTCGGCTCCGGAGGCGCAAGCTGCCTGCAAGGCACCAAGCCTTAGCGGCGACTGAGCTTAATCCCAATTGAGCGTACCGCCCACTTGATATTCAGTAACCCTCGTCTCAAAGAAATTCTTTTCTTTGCGAAGATCAATCACTTCACTCATCCACGGAAACGGATTTTCAGTTTTGCCGTATTGCTTCGGAAGATTCAATTTTTCCATGCGGCGGTCAGCGATATGTTTGATGTATTGCTCAAGCATTTGATGCGTAAGCCCCATGAGTCCGTTGGGAAGAAGATCCTTGGCGTAAGCGATTTCAAGCGCAACACCTTCACGGAACATTTCGACGCATTCGTTCACGAAAGACTCTGTCCACACTTCGGGATTTTCTTTCACGATGGTATTGATGAGATCGATGCCGAAATTAAGATGCATCGATTCATCGCGCAGAATGTACTGAACCTGTTCGCAAGTGCCGGGCAAACGGTTTTGACGGCCGAACGACAAGAGCATCACGAACGCAGCGTAGAAGAAAACGCCTTCCATCACGCCCGAAAAAGCAACCATATTGCGAAGCAAACGCTGTTTGCCTTCGGTGGTTTCAGTTGTGAGCTTCGGATCGCAAAGATCTTCCGTAAAACGCGCTTCGAACTCGGCTTTGTCGTGCATGGACTTGCATTCACGGTACATATTGTAAAGCTCGGGCTCATCAAACGCGAGCGACTGCGGAATATATTGATAAGCATGCGTGTGAATCGCTTCTTCAAAAGCCTGGCGCAAAAGATATTGGCGGCATTCCGGCGCGTTGATGTGTTTATAAAGCGCGAGGACGAGATTATTCGCCACAAGCGTATCGGCCGTGGTGAAAAACCCGAGGTTGCGCTTGATCATGAGACGCTCATCGTCCGTGAAAGCCTTGGGGTCTTTCCACTGCTCGATATCACGCTGCATGGAAACTTCCTGCGGCATCCAGTGATTGGCGCAGCTGTCGAGATAATATTGCCATGCCCATTCATACTTGATGGGAATCAGCTGATTCACGTCCACCGCCTTGGAAGCAAGGATGCGTTTGTCATCCTTATTAATTTTTTGCGTGGTGAACGGAATAATATCTTTATCTCTCTTTAACATAACAACTCCTGTTTAGAAAATTTTTAACTACTTTTTCCGCGGCGCAAAGTTTACCTTAACTTAAGCCGCAAATTAAGACTACATTTTGTATGCCAACCTCTTTGTGCCACTATTTACATGACACGCAGAGAAAAAAATAGCCGGACTTTATAAAAAGTCCGGCTATTTATTACTGACAAGCTTCGCAGTCAGGACCGTTCTCGATACTGCAAACCATCTTAGCGCGCGCTGCCGCTTCCGCATCCGCGTCAACAGCCGGAGCATCCGGTTTTTTGTTGCGGCCGAGCGGATCGCCATATTTATTGGCATCCAGCGTCGATTTTTCAATGCGTGTGGCACCGAGCGAGCGAAGATAATAAGTTGTTTTCAGACCGCGTGTCCACGCGAACTGATACATTTGCGAAAGACGTTTACCATTCGGTTCTTCCATATAAAGGTTGAGCGATTGGCCCATGTCGATCCACTTTTGACGGCGGCTCGCGCATTCAATAATCCATTCATGGCTGATTTCAAACGCGGTCGGATAACGTTCTTTCACCGCGACCGGAATGCGGCCGATTTCCTGCAAATTGCCGTCAAAGTATTTGAGATCATCGATCATTTGCTGATCCCAAAGACCGAGCGCTTTCAATTCATCCACGAGA
>CAZSVD010000198.1:0-3061 GCA_964610145.1 uncultured bacterium
TTTGTTTTTTTTTTCAACTTTCGATGCCCGCTCAGGCGGAGGAGCTAAAAATGTCAAATGCAGTCGCGGAATATAAAAGTGTGATCACATTTAAAGGCAACGCTATGACTTTGGTCGGGCAGCAGGTCAAGGTCGGACAAAAGGCGCCTGACTTCAAATTGACGGCGAATGATTTAAGTGAAGTGACTTTGAAAAATTCAGCCGGTAAAGTGCGCATTATTAGCGTCGTACCTTCAATCGACACTCCGGTATGCGATTTACAGACAAAACGTTTTAATGATGAGTCCGCCAAGTTAGGAGGCAAAGTGGCCGTGCTTACGGTGAGCATGGATTTACCTTTCGCTCAAAAGCGCTGGTACGGTGCGGCAGGAGCGACTCACGTTCAGCTGCTTTCCGATTACAAAGACCATTCTTTCGGTGTTGCTTACGGAGCTCGTATCAAAGAACTCGGTCTTCTTACGCGCGCGGTTTTTGTCGTCGATGCTCAAGATACGATTCAATATGTTGAGTATGTCGCCGAAGTGACCAGCGCTCCGAATTATGAATCGGCGATTGCCGCGGCAAAAAAGCTGATTTAAACATGAGACTGATGACTGAAGACCATAGACAAAATTTAAAGGGTTTCCTTTTAGCTTTTTGTCTTTGGTCTTTAGTCTTTGGTCTGTCTTCCGCATGGGCGGCAAATGAGCCGCTTTACACGCTCTCCGCGAAAGTTTCCGAAGCGCAGCCTAATAACGCTACTTTCTCCGCGCATTTCAAGCATCCGGCAACGGGAGAAAATATCGAATACCTTTTTAAGGTGACCGAGCACACCGGAATGAATGGTTTAAAAAACGTGCGCGAACTCAAAAAAGATGATCTTCTTCAAATTGATTATTTTAAAACCGCTAACGGCTCGTTTGTGGTTGAGTATATGGCGCGCGTTAAATTAGATGCCGCTCCGGAGGGCCTTGATCAATTTAATCCCACGGACCTCTTAAGAAAAAGCGATTCCAAAAAATAATTCCATTCATGCGGCTTCCGTTTAAAAGATTTTCTGTTGCTGTGTTGATTTTGTTCTTTACGGCTTCCGCGCGCGCTTTTGCTGCGGATCAGGATGATGTTTCAGGGCTAACTAAACAGGATAACTCGATCGGAGATACGCGAGATCAACAGCACCGTTCCGACCCTCATTTGGTTTTAAGCGAGCTCAAGTTTGATACGCAGGAAGATCTTGAAGAATCACAGCGGGCTTTGCAGGCCGCGCTTGCGTTTGAACCGGGCAACGCGGATTATCACTTTGAACTCTCACGTGTTTACGGCGCGCTTTATGACGATTCCGCGAAAAATAAAAAGACCGAAAACCCACTTTATCTTAATTCAAGTCAAAATGAACTGGAGCAGGTGTTGATGATCCGTCCGTTGGATGTTCCGGCGCATTATAATTTGGGCGTGATTTATAAGCGCCGCAAAAAAATGGAGAAAGCGCGCGATGAATTCCGCCAGGTATTAAAGCTTTCAAAACAAAATCAAACGGAATCCGCTTCACCGGTAGTGGTTTCAGCTTGGCTTCAAATCGGCGCGACTTATGAAGATCAGGGGTTTTTGGAAGACGCGCGGGACGCTTATATGAAAGCACGTGAGCTGGGCGGTCCTCGTCCTGAAATTCAGTCCGCGATTGAAGATTTACGAACCAAAGAGCACGATGAAGGCGGACGCCAGGCTCGGGTGCCCATGGATTCATGGACGCGGCAGTATGTCGGCGGAGCCGAATATGCGCAGTTCGGATCCGAGGCTTTAAAAGCACAAAATCAAAATGCGGGGGTTGGCGCGCTTATTCCCGCGGTTGGTCAGCTGCTTTTTCAGCAATTCATGGATCGTCGTGAGGCGAAGCGGAATCAGGAAATATGACGACAGCTAAACATCAGCCCAAGCATAGCCTTAAAGGCGTCAAAGCTGTTTTTTTTGATGCGGGCGGAACTTTACTTTTTCCGCATCCATCCGTCGGTGAAGTTTACGCGCGTGTTGCCGGAGAGCATGGGTTGCAGGCTCAGCCGGATGTTTTGAACCGAATTTTTCATGACGTATGGCATGAGAAAGACGGTCTTGTGACGGCTGTTTTTGCGGATGAAAAAAGCGAGAAAAATTGGTGGCGTGAAATTGTGCGGGCGGTTTTTGCGCCGGTCGGGAAATTTGACGATTTCGATGTTTTTTTTGATGATCTCTACCATCAATTCGCGAGTCCGCAAACCTGGAGACTCTTTGAAGAAACTCATTCGGTGCTCGAGCATTTTAAAAAGAAGGGTTATATTATCGGAATGATTTCCAATTGGGATCGTCGGCTGATTGGGTTATGCGATGCTTTGGATATTAAAAAATATTTTGATTTTATGCTGATTTCAGCGCTTTACGGAAAAGCGAAGCCGCATCAGGATATTTTCGGAGAGGCTTTGCGTTTAGCCGGAGTGAGCCCGGAAGAAGCCTTGCATGTCGGAGACAGTTTGGAGGATGATGTTCAGGGTGCCCGCAAAGCGGGAATTCGCGCTTTATGGCTGAATCGTCATGGTCGCGATAGTAAGCACGTAAACGATATTTTGATAATTCAAAACTTAAAAGAAATGATTTTATGAAAAAAATTCTCCCTGTTTTTTTTATCAGCATGGTTTTGCTGATCGTGGGAATTACTCTTTCGATTATGTGGGGAATCAAGGGCGCGGCTTTTATGCCTTCCGGTTTGCGCGTAAATCCGCGCATGGATGCGTCTTTTTTATCCGACTTTGATTATTTTTGGAGCAACCTGATCCAAAACCTTGGCACCGGCATGGGGAAGGTGTTGCTTCAGATTCTTGTGATATTTCCTTCCGCTTTCGTGATGGGCCAGCTTGCTAAGCGTCTAGGACAGCCTTCTGTGATCGGGCAAATTCTCGCGGGAGTTTTGCTTGGGCCTTCTGTTTTGGGACGGCTTTTTCCGGACGCGTCCCAATTTTTATTCGCGGAAGATCAGGGGCTCGTTCTGCATATGCTCGGCGGATTGGGCGTGATGCTTTTCATGTTTCTTGCCGGCATGGAAATGGATTTTAAA
>CAZSVD010000199.1:0-7549 GCA_964610145.1 uncultured bacterium
CGTTTCCGTTCGCCGCCGAAAACCCCTTATCCGAACGTTGCGAATCAATATTTTCAGCCACGGGAATATACGTCTTCAATTTATCCACAAGATGCTTTTGCGCCTGCCTGTCTTCGATGAGCCCTTTTTCAACCATCTCTTGCTCTTCAAGCAATTTCTTAAGGTCTGTTTCACGCTCACGAGCCTCCACTTCCAGCTGCTCTTGTTTTTTAACCAAACTCTTCAACCTTAATTCTTTGGCCGAAATTTGTTCCGCGATAAAAACTTTGCGCTGAATCAATTCCCGATGCTCCATTTGATTCTGTAAATCTTTAATTTGGCGGCGCGCGCTTTCCAGCTCTTTCTCCCGCACTTCCACTTCCTGCAAACGTGACTGCCATGTCTTTTCCTGAGATTCGAGGGTCGCTTTGAAACGCTCCAATTCTTTCTCTAATTGATGCGCGCGCAATTCCTGATTTTTTGCGGCAAAAGACTGCTGTTCCATTTCCTGCCGAATACGCGATTCACTTTCTTCAATTTGCTTACGGGAAGACTCAACATAAGCGAGCTTGGCTTCATACTCTTGGATCATTCTTTTATGAAGCTCAGCTTCATGACGCAAATGAGCTGTGCGCTTCTCCCAATCGAGCTCGCCGGATACAATCTGCGTGCGCGCAGATTCAAATTTTTCACGTTCTTGCACAAGAGTTTTTTCCAAATCTGCCTTTGAGGATTGCGCGTCACGCAGCAAACGGTTCATTTCATCAATCTGAGTTTGAAAATCCTGAATCTTAGATTCCTGCGCAATCAAACGCTCTTCAAAATAAGCGCGCGTATCGCGGAACTCTTCTCTTGCGATTTTAAATTTTTCTTCCGCGGCCGCGAGCAATGAATCAAGCCGCTGCACTTCCAAATCTTTTTCCTTCTTCTCGGCGGAAAGAGTCTGCAGCGCCCGTTCTTTTTCCGCGACCTGCTCAAGCGAGCGATCCATGGTTGATCTTAACCGCGCAACTTCTTCCTGAAGTTTGAGCGAATCACGAATCAGCATTTCTTTTTGCTCTAAAAATTCTTTTTGAGAGGTACTCCAGACCTGATCTTGCGACGGGCGCACCGCCGAAACCTCAGGAGCGACTGGCGGTACGGTATTTTTTGAAACAGGCGCGTTGATTATTTCACGAACCGAAGGGTTAGTTCCCGATGAACGGTTTGAAGCTCCCGTGGCCGCAACCACGGGCTTGAGAATCGACTCTAAATTAGGCATCGTCGGCCAAACGGTCCGGTAACAGCGGCGCTTATAAAAACTATCCTGCGTCAAAGTGACTTCAACGCCGCTTTCACTGAAATATTCTTTGATTTTGCTCGCCTGCTCATGCGGAAGATGATCAAGAAGAATAATCGGAGTATTTTGCATAACATCCAGCGCGTCTTCGGCGGAAATTTCGAAAGCTTTCTGGAGTTTTTGGATAAGACGCGTGCGATCAAGCGTGCTGTTAAAACTCTTCAGCACCACGCACCAGTTTTTTTCTTCAGCTTCAGTTTTGCGCTTAGTCGTAAAAATCATAATTAAAGGCTCTTAGAAGCGTTTTTAAAAGTAACCAAATTATTCCCGAGCATTATAAGGAGTCAGGGATTTAGACGTCAAGAAAAGCCCTGTTTATTTTAGCAGCCGGAGGTTACGGGGTAAAAAACCCAATCTTTCACTGGCACGCCCTGCTTTAAATGATCATTCACAACCCTATCCATTTTTTCCTGAGTCATGTCACAGTACCAAACACCTTCCGGATAAACCACACATACCGGTCCGCTCTGACAAACCCCAAGACAGGTTGTTTTACTGCGCATCACCCGTTTTAAAGCCGGATCATTGCGGCTTTGTTTGAGTTTTTGCTTAAGATGCTCATAAACTGAAGCACCGCTTGAGTCGGTATGGCATTTTTCTCCGACACAAACAAAAATATGCCGGTCGTAGGAAGGAAGCAACGGTTTTAAATCAGCGGCACTCATTTTATTATTTGGCCTTTTTGGAATCCGCCGCGCTTTTCACAACCCAGTCGGAAAAACCTTCAATTGAGGCAATCGCCGGCAAAACCTGAAAATCAATACGCCCATGTTTCAATTTTAAATCAGCCAATATTTTTGGAATATCCGTTTTGAGATGAGCTCCCTCAAAAAAGAAAAGCGGAACAATCACAAAGTCTTCAATTCCCTCATGAATCGCGGCTTCAACCGCATCCGTAATCGAGGGTTTATTTAAAGTTAAGTAAGCTCCGGCAACCGGATAAGGCACAAGCGACTTGTCCAACCCGGCCAATAAGGCTTCAAAGCCAACCTGCGCGGCGGGCTCGCGGCTGCCATGCGCGATAAATAAATAAAGTCTCTTCGCCGCCATTACGCAACCGGATCCAAAGGTTTATCGCTGCAAACACGCGGAATGGTACGTTCCATCGGAATAGGAAAAGTGATCACTTCCGTCACTCCCACAAAAGCACGGCGCAAAAAGAAAACGGTTCCTTTTCCGGCTCCCGTAAAAAAATGAACAATCCGGTCACCCTGTTTCATATCGCTGCCGATCGTGCAGGGAATTTCAGCGGGACTGGTAACAATATTTTCCAAACCACGGCCGAATTTTGTTCCGACACTGACTGCATAATCGCCGGCAGTTTGAATTTCTTCGGCAGACGCGACACTCATAAAAATCAAGCTCAATACAAATAACAGGCTTACTATTTTTCTCATAGATACTCCTTCAATAAAATTAATCCGCTAAGATTTTAGCACAAACCAACGTTCGGTCGTCATGCGGAGCGCGTCCGCCGGCAAAACGCAAAACATCTTCCATAACACCGTCGATAATTTTTCCGGCGTCTTTCGCTCCGGATAATTTTGCAAGCGCCTTTTGCAAACGGTCGCTTCCATATTCCTCGCCCTTGGGAGAACGCTGCTCCTTAATGCCGTCGCTTGTAAGCATCATCATATCCCCCGGACCAAAATCAATTTCCCCGGTTTCATAAACCTGATCTTCCATAATGCCGATAGGCAATCCGCTGACCGATGAAATTAACTCCGCGCGTTTTTCTCCTGCGTGATAATAAACCAAAGGATCATGACCGGCGTTGGCATAGCGGATTTTTTTAGTAGTCGAGTCAATCATCAGAAAAAACAAGGTCAAAAACATCCCCGCGGTTTCACCGCGCGACAGATGGCTGTTAAGCGCGGTTAAAATTTCTCCCGGCAAACTTCCCGAAGTCACCTGGTGCCGAAGCTCATTGAGCGCGCGTGACATATAAAGAGCCGCGGGAACCCCTTTTCCGGACACGTCGCCAAGACAAAGCGCGACTTTACCGTTACCTAAATCCATCCAGTCATATAAATCTCCGCCCACGCGCTCATAAAAAAGACAACGAAACCCCGCATCCAGCTGAGTCAGTTTTAATTCCGTGGCCGGCAAAAGAGTTTGCTGAATCTTAGAAGCCATATCCAGTTCGCGCGCTAAAAATGCCATTTCCAAACGCACGTCGCCATAACGCATAAACAAACTGACGATAAAGGTCGTGAACATAGCGACAAGCGGCATGGGCAACTGAAAAACAATCCGAAAATAATTAAAAATAAGACAATTGACCAAAATATAGACCGTAATTTGCGCAAGCGTTGTCGCGAGCGACCAAACCGGTTTTAGTTTTTGCCCCAAAAAGGCCACCAACCAGCTTAAGAAAAAAGCCAGCAAGTAATTCCACGGTTTGGGAATTTGAAATAAATATTGCTCGGTAATAAGCGTATTCAGAACACTGGCCTGAATGGTAATTCCCGGCGCCAAAGGCTGAAGAGGTGTGGAACGTAAGTCCGAAGATCCGGTGGCGACATCCCCCAACAAAACAATTTTATCTTCAAAAATTTTTCTGAGAAGCTGCCGGCCTTCTTCGGTTTGCGCTTTTTCAAATACTTCGCCGGCTGAAAATTTTTGAAAACTATTGATTCCGCCGGGATAATTAATCAAAAGCTCATGTCTGCCGCAACGTTGAGTCAGTGATTTTTCCCATTCCATGCGCTCGTTTACATCTTCAAACAACGAGAGAAAAAGCGCCACGGCACTGTGAAAATAACGTTTCCCTCCGATGTCCACGTACGGAAGAATCGTGCGCACGACTCCGTCTTTGGCATCATTCTCAACGTCGGCATACCCCAGACCACGAACAACTTCTTTGAATTCAGGAATCGGAAATAATGGAGTCCAAGGCGTCCGGGAAAGAAAGTGAAAGGATAAAACGACATTTCCCGCATCCTTAATTGCCTTCGCGAGAATCTGATCGTCCTCAGGATTTTGCGATCTTTCGGGAAAAAGAACGTCGAAGAAAATTGCCTTAGCGCCCGCAGCATTTAAATAACGAATTAAATCGGCATGAAGACGCCGCCGCCAGGGCCAGGGACCGAGAGCTTGCAAACTATTGTCATCAATCGCGAGAATCACAATTCCGCGATTCGCCCGTTGAGCCGGGCGCTTTTTCATGCGGAAATCATAAGCATCGCGCTCGCGGCAGTTAATGATACTGGTGACATCGAGCACATACAGTAACGCGACAACCGCAAACGCAGCGGTTAAATGGCGAGGAAGAGATCTAAAGAATCGACCGGCCTGGCTTTGGATCTTTTTAATCACGAAATAGAACCAAAATAAAATTAGCCCTTACGCACAAGCCGCCATGGGTGCGTCTTCAAGTCATTGGTCAAATCACGGACATTCGAGGAGGTTTCCTGAAGATTCGCGATAATTTTTCCGATTTGCTCCTGATTTCCATTCAATATATGATCCAGGCCTTTAGTGGTGCCATGCACATGTTCAAGTGTTGACTGAATCAACTCCGCGTTCTTTTGCATCATCTCATTCAGACTCTTAATCATGGGATTCAGCGAATCCGACATCGTCATCATTTCTCCGGTCAAAGAATGAAGATTACTAATCATTTCATGCATCGGAATAGGATCTTCGCCTTCAATTGTCGAACCGGGCGCCAAAATCGGCTGTGTTTTTTTACCGGGGCTGATTTCGACCAGTTTCTCACCCATCATCCCGAGTGTATCCACAAAAGCTTTGCTGTCTGCCCGTACCGCTAAATTGCGCGGTCCCTCAACAGTAATCACGATCGGACGTTCTTCGCCGTTTTCAACGGCAAGATCCACGACTTTGCCGACTTCACGTCCGGCGTAATAAACCGGCGCGCCCTTTTCAAGTCCGCCTACATAGCCGAAACGAATTTTCCAAGTGGATTTTTCACCGCCTGTTAACCCACCGACCACAAATGTCATCACGAGCAAAGCCGCGATCGAAAACAAAATAAAAAAACCGGACTTCACCTCTGATGATGAATAACTCATACCCTGAATCCTCCTAGGAATCTAACAAGCCGTTTAAATAGGCTTCACTGGTCTGTTTAAAAGGAATAACGCCCTCGGGTTCACCTTCGATGAACTGGCGCACATACGCATCTGATGAATTTTGAATTTCTTCCGCTGTCCCCACCTGAAGCACGCGACCTTTATGCAGCATAATCACCTGATCGGCGATACGGAACGCGCTTTTCATTTCATGCGTCACAACCACTGAAGTCATATTCAGCTTGCGGCTCAAATCCAAAATGAGCTGATCAATCATACTCGCCGTAATTGGGTCCAAACCGGCGCCCGGTTCATCATAGAAAACGATTTTAGGATCAAGCGCGATCGCGCGGGCCAAAGCCACACGCTTTTTCATTCCGCCCGAAATTTGATGCGGATAAAAATTTTCAAAACCCGTCAAACCAACCAACTCGAGCTTAATTTTCACAATAATATTAATGGTTTCGATCGGCAGCGGCGTATGTTCGCGCAAAGGCACCGCGACATTTTCAGCGACGGTCATCGAATTGAAAAGAGCCGAACCCTGAAACATCATTCCAAAAGAGCGGCGTACTTCATCCATGCCGGTTCTGTTCATCTTGGCGATATTTTTGCCTTCAAAAAAAATATCTCCGGAAGTCGGCTGATGCAATCCGATCAAATGTCTTAAGAATGTACTTTTTCCGCAGCCGGAACCGCCCATAATGACCGTGATTTTTCCGCGCGGAATTCCAACCGTCAAACCGTTTAACACGGCCCGATCACCAAAAATTTTAACCAAATTTTTTATTTCGATGATGTTATCGCTCATAAAAATTAATTCGGTAACGCGTAATAAATAACCGCGGTCGCGAGACAGTCGACCACGATAATCAAAACAATAGAAATCACCACCGCCTGAGTCGTTGCTTTTCCGACCGCGTCAGAACCGCCCTGAACGGACAATCCCTGATGGCAGCTGACAAGCGCAATCAAAATACTGAATAAGCTGCTTTTAATCAGTCCGGTATAAATATCTTTAAGTACCAATGCCCGTATACAATTCGCCACATAAACCTCGGGGTTAATTCCCAAAGCGAAACGACCCACCAAATAGCCCCCGATCATTCCCATCCAATTGGCAACCACCGTCAAACACGGAAGCATAATCAAAAGCGCCATCACACGCGGCAAAACTAAATATCGAATCGGATGAATAGCCATCGTCGTCAAAGCATCGACTTCTTCCTGAACTTGCATAGAACCAAGCTCAGCGGCAATGCGGGCACCGATACGGCCGCAAATCACGATTGAAGCAATTAAGGGACCCAATTCACGCGCCATCGAAACACAAACAAGACTCCCGGTATAATTCAAAGCGCCAAACTCTTTAAGCGAATAAGCCGCTTGCAAAGCCAAAACCGCTCCTACAGACGCCCCCACCAGAGAAATAATCCCAGCGGAATCAAGTCCCATGGTCAGCATTTGATACGCAAAAGTTTCGCGGGGAAGAGTTCGCGGACGAATTAAAACCCCCACAAAATACTTCACAACGTCGGCGAACAAAGCCCCCAAACGGGCGGTTCCCGCGAGGAGAAATCCCGTCGTATTGCCAATTTTTCCGAAAAAGTCTCTGAACATTTCGAGTTTAAGCTCCTACCTTCTCAAAGGCTTCCTGGTTTGTCGCAGCGAGACTGAAAATACCATCCAGCTTTGCGATTTCAAAAACACCTCGAACTCCGGGCGCCATTTCAGACAAAACCAATTTACCCTGGTATTTTTTTGTTTTTTGGAGTGCCTCAACAAATGTGGCGATTCCGGAACTGTCCATATAGCCCACTTTTTTCAGATTAATGACGATTTTGGGCGTTTTTTTATCCGCCAACTGATTCAGCGTTTGACGCAAATTAGGTGACGAATGAAAATCAAGATCACCTTCGACTTCCACAATCTGAATATTATTTTGGACTGAACAGTTTACTTTCATGAATCACTCCTTTTTTTCAAGGGATTTATAACGAATAAGACGAATGCGATTTCCACCCCGGAATGAGGTGTCATACTCAAAACGATCCGTAAGAGAGCGGATCAAATGCACACCCAAACCGCCCGGCGTTTCCTTGGGCAATTGCGGCGACGGCAATTGCGTAGGATCAAAAATTTTTCCGTGATCCTCAATCAAGAACTGAGTTTCTTCCGCGGTATCCGACAATTCCAC
>CAZSVD010000200.1:0-7444 GCA_964610145.1 uncultured bacterium
GAGCTCTCCGAGAATCACAGCGTTATGATTCTTAACCTGATGTGTGTAGGTCACTTCACCGGTTTGAGGGGAACGCGAAGCCCGGCGCTGTATTTCTTCATCGCGTGACTGAATCGAATAAGATTCAGAACGCAAAAAACGCTCGCTTTCTGCTGTGTTGAAGCCTTCTTTCCAACTACGGCTATACGTGTACTCTTGCCCTAAAAATGATCGATCGGAACTTCCACGAATGTCTCCCAATAACGTGTCCACCAAAGTTCCCGCGTATCCCTGGTCTCCAGGTTGCTTACGAATATTTTCTGAATAGTCTGTTTCTCCGGTTTCAACCCCGTTCAAAATATCGAATGATTTCGTGCGAATTAGAGAACCATCCTGATAAACATCATATGAAAATGAATGAGATTTGAGATCCTGAAAAAGATTCAGTTTTAGAGCCTTCTTGTATTGGCCGACACCGCTATAAGCCTGATTACTTAAAGCGTCATACACCACAGACTCGGTTCCCCAAACAGCGCGTGAAGAATCGCTGTCGAGATCATCCCCAAGGCGAACATTTTTTATAACTGAGTAAGTATCATCCGCAGTCCCCTCATTAAAGTCGGCGCCAAAATCATGCTGTATCGAAGTCCACACATCCACCTGCTCGGAACGCGATACTTTTTGCAACGTCAAATGATCACCGGTTAAATCATCCGCCAAATAATGCCGAGTGATATCAACCTTGTTGAGCCCCTTGAGATATTGAAATTCATTTACCGAGAGAAGAGTACAGCCCTCCATGGTTACGCCACATGATTCGTTGTTATTCAAATTCCGATAGAACAAATCACGATGAAGAGAAATTGACTCGTACTGATTGCGCGTCATTGACTCGAGAATTGAATCCGTAAAACCATCGTTGAGACGTCGATAAACTTCTTGTCCGTCGGAAAGGCTCAATCCAAAGAAATCAACATGGCGTTGCTCAACCGCACTCATCTTTACATAGTCCGCGGCCTTAGAAGACTTATAGTACAAAGTTCGTCCGGCCAACCAACCTTTATCACTTGCGGCAGCCGCGTCCGTTATATTTAAACCGGCAAGGTTGTAGCTTTTAACTTCCGTAAGATGATGAAAAAAAGGATCTTCTTTATCGTCACTTTGATAAACATAACTTGTTCGCGTCTGAACAAAACGGCCGTCAAAGTCATATTCGTAAGTCGCGCTGGGGCGGCCTTCAGCGTCATAGCTTGCAAATTTTGCCATGGTTCCGTCAGAGCGATAAGTATAGGACGCGGAAATTTTGGGATCCTTTTCATCGTTGTAAAAATTAACTTCTACCTGCCCCATCGGATCGAACTGAAAAAGTGTTTGTGGAATTTCCTGCCAATTGTCCGTCTTACGCTCGTCATAAAAAGTCACTGAACCATCGCTCGCAACCGAATAATCAAGCTGGGGCTGGGACAACTTCGAAAGCAAAACATCTTTTTGAAGCTTCGCGAGCTTATCTTTGTAATTTTCAGGCACTAATAACTGAAGAGCCATAATTCTCTCAATCAGCGCAGCCGCATCAACTCCCGAGCAACTCTTCGCGGAACCGGCGTTGTAGCAATAGTCTGTACGTTCACCATATATATTGGTGCTCGACTGTACTTCATAAAACCCAGCGACCTGCTTATACTCCGCATAACGTCCATCGTTATAATGAATAATCATCGCCCCCGTTGAGGAATCTATCTTTTGCACAAAGTCGGTCGCAAACGAATCCCCAATAAACTGCAATACCGGACCTTTGGCGGTTTTGCGGTATTCCATATAGACACCCGCTTCACCATAAACAACTTTATAAACCGAACAATCTTCGGTGACACAAAATGATGCTGTTTTAATATCCGCTTGACCGTCAAATTTCGCATCACGAATTTCTCCGGTCACGGGATCCTTGACGAATTGATACTGGCGAATTTTGGTTCCATCACGCAATACCACAGCGCTTATTAAGCCTTCACGGAAGAACGTCGTCACTCCGTCTTTGCTGGTCACCGATGTATAGTCAGTGGTTTTATCAACCTTGCGATTGATCCCGTCTCGACTCTCTTCCACCAAGCGCACCTTAGACCAATCTCCGGGGTAAGCGGCATCCTGCTCGAAAACCTGCTTAAAATAACTCAAACTGGAAGTTACGGTAAGTTTCTTCTCCGAGTCATTGTATTCATAATGAAGCTCATCTCCCGAACTTAAATTCTTATAAAGTGCTATGCGCCCCTGATCATCATATTTTTGCTCGAATGAAAACCCTCCCTGGAGATTAACATTGCGAGTCTGAATGACTGTATCATCCATTGTGCCCAATTCTTTATCGGTGCCGGCACCAAACACAGTCACATGCACGGGCTCCAAAGCCATCACACCGTTAGCATCTGAAGTTCTCTCGGACACAGTCATCGTTGTGCCATCCGATGCATATTCAAAAGATATTTTGCTTAAGCGCGCATCATGCGCAGCCTGTGCTTCACCGTAAACAACGTCTCCTGATGAACTCAGCAATCGCCCCGAAGCATCCGTTCTCGCAATCATCATCATTCCATTCCAACTGGTCGCGCGTCCAAGCTCATCCACCGTTTCGGTAAATGCGGCACCATTCCAAATACCCGTAACAGAAAGAACCCGCGCCCCGGCACCCAAGTCACCATCTCCCGCAGGCTTTATTTCAATTTGATTCGCAAGCATCCCCTCGGAATTTTGCATTTGAAGTATTGCAATTGATGAATCCATATAGCTGACCGTCGCAACCATTCCAAAAACAGCATCTTCCATTTTTGTAATTCGGTTGGAAGAATCTCGAGTGAAAGTCACCGCGGTTCCGCCGGTGAGATAATCATCAGCCGTGCCAAAGCGACCATCAGCACCTGAAGAAATACTGCGTGTTTTACCGTTACTTCCTGTTATCACAACCAAGCCTTGTGCAACATCATAAGAATAATCAAAGCAACCTCTCGTATCATCGCAAGAACGCTGCAAAACTCCCTTGGAAAAAGTTTGCTCGGTCATGACACCGCGAACCATCTGTTTAGAGGCTACGAGCTCCATACCGCTTTGCGTCAAATCTGCTGTTTGGTATTTATAAGAGTATGTCTCACCACTTGCATACTTGAAAGTAACAATTTTTTGCGCTTCGTCCCACTCTAAAACTGCAGCGTTCACACCATCTCGATTAACAACCGCGCTCATGCGCCCAGCCTGATAAAGCCATACTGTTCCTGAAGCTTCATCTTTAACTGAAGTTAATTCATCATCTGCTGTGCCCAAAGTTGCATCTGCTCCTGCATTCCAGCTTTGAACCAAGCCTGATGAACGCACGACAACCGACAGCCTTGTCTGCTCTAAAATTTCAGCGCCTGCAGCATTAATCGGGGCAGAGCCTTGTCCGAGCAAATCAGGAATCAAAGCCGGATCCGCAGCGGGATTACCATAATTTAAATTATTATCGCCGCCACCGCCGTTGTTTTCCCCCGGCATACCGATTCCACGCAGCTGTTCATTTTCAATTTCCTTTTGCAAACTGTTAATCGAGTCCATCATGTCTTCACACTTTTTGGACGTTGCATTAGCTTTGAGACGCTTCTCGTCAGCGCAATCCTGATAGTCACGAAACATACGGCGCAAATCCGAAATCATTCCATCTAATCGAGTATTCCCTCCCGGCAAACCCGAATCACCATGCGACTGCCCTTGCTTGGGACCTCGTTCGGGCTTCGTCGCATCGCCATCATCATCGGTCAAAAGAATACCGTCCGCACCAAAAGTCTTCCAAGCGGCATCTTTATCACCCAGCCCCTGAATGGCATAACGCTTTTCTTTTACATCCATAAAACCCGTTTTGAGGACTTCACCGATTTCATGTCCGCCAATCAATTTAGCAACAACAAATGCTGTATTATCGTAATTAATAATCACAACATCGGTCTCTCGATAACGGTACTCCTTCATAACACGAATTTCATTCCCACTATGATCGCGAAGAGTAACTTTCGTTATTCGACCATCAACATCATATGATTCAACCGTGTCCTCCTTATCTCCCAGCAAAGCGACTTCCCGGACAGAACCCAATCGGCCATCCATCGAGGACGAATACAAGAACTCTCTCTTACCAGAACGCAGGGTCACAAACAGCTCTCCGTTCTTTTCAACAATTGAAATATTTTGAATAGACGCATCGGTAACACTAAAGCGGGTCAACATATCTGCACGGGCAGCCTGAAACAATGCAACCTGAAGTGCCGGATCAAGTGTCGTAACGGATTCCGCTTTTAAAGAGCGAAATTGAATTTGGGAAGAGCTGTCTGAAACGTAAAGTCCAAAGTCGGTGAGATCGAAGTGATTATCTGAGGTCAACGCATAACGGGCATAAATCTTAGTGGTGGTATTCCGAACCAGGACTCCCGTGTCCGTATATTCATAAATCAGTTCGGAACCTGGAACATTCGCTTCCGGCGGTCCGCGCTCGCGCACCAACCTGCCGATGATATCCTTGGCCAAAACTTCATAAAAATAAACCCGGTCGCCGATATCCGCACTTTTAAAGATCCACTCGCCCGCGACACGTTCAAGCAAGAGCTGATAGTTAACTGTATTTCCCGTGACAGCAAACTTACCCGCCTGAGTTGGAAACTCGGAAGGAACCATCGCTGAAGAAGCATTATGCTTTGAGGGATCAATCTGAAACTTAACAAACGTCGCATTCAGATTATTAAGAACCGTAACTTCGGTATTATCCTGACTATATATATACTGGTAATCCACCTTGCTCTGATCGGAGATTTCTTTATATTGGATAATCCTTCCCAACCCACCTTCCAGCAATCTTTCAAACTGATAAACATTATCTTTATTGGTGTTATCGGAAAACTCATAAACATCGATTGATTTTCCGAATTGCTCGATTTGTTTCAACTCGACGCTAATCTGCCCGTCACCAAAAGCAATAAGACTATCCTTTCCGTCATTCGTTTTATATTTCCAATAACTATCACTTAAATCATCCGAAACTGTTTTAATCCCTGTTGCATCATTATATTCAATTGTATAACTGCTAACATCCGTATCACTCACAACGGAATATCCTGTCAAACGTCCCGGCTTACCTGTTTCATCTAACGCCTCATAAATTCTTTCTACATATGAACCATTATTAAGTGGCTCATAAATATAAACTTGTCCGTCTTCAAATTTACGCATCAAAACATCATGATCATCAACGACATATCCGGCTTGAAGTAAATTCTTTAAATTGCCGTCCGCATCCATATCGAAAGTTTGAAAAGTTGTCCAACTTCCGTTAATCCCGTCCGTAATAATTCGCACAGAATGTCCGGTGGCATCCGCATCGTAATCAAAATGACGAACCTCTAAAATATCCGGAGAAGCTGAATTTGTGTGGTCCGCGATTTCGGTAATCCGTTTATTACTGTCATTGAATTTAAAATATGTTTGGTCGCTATATTTCCATGTCACGATAGTTTCGTTCTTTTGATTCACTTCCGTGGTTACGGTTGCCTCACCCTGGGGATGACTCAGAGGATTGATTGATGATAAAAAGCTGGCGTTATCCACCGGCTGCTCAGCAAGTTTAATTTGTTCGGGTGATTTTCCGGCTTCATCCGGGGTAGCGGATTTACCGTCTGCGATAGGATTATCATTTTGCTTACTCACAACCTGATCAAAATCATTCATATAATGAATATGATCAGAAACTTTTGCGGGAAGCGGAGCGACAACCATGCTTGCGCTCGCTAATTGAAGATCAAGCGAAGTAGAAAGAAAAAAGAAAACAACCGCCGCGCTAATAAAGCGCATAAACACAGGTGCCCGACCTTTTTGATCTTGATGCATTTGCTGTATCAAAGGAGTCCTCGAGTTAGTTAATGTCTATTCAAAGTATATGTGGGTGATGCAGTGCTGTCAAATTCCTAAATGCGTGCGCAGTTTTAGAAATGTTATATATTGCTATTTTTTCTCTTGGAGAAACTATCAATACATAGCGTAGGCAGAAAAGTAAAAACACAAGAAAATCTCAGGAGACCAAGAGCATTTATGACAAAATCAAAAATTAGAAATAAATCGAAAAATCACTTCAGTTTACGGGGAAGTAAGTCCGTTTTTAAACACTGAACTCGGTCAATTAAAAGTTTCCCATCGAGATGATCTAATTCATGTTGAACACAAATCGCCTCGATCCCTTCGCTGATTTTTTCACGATGAAATCCCTGCTCGTCTTGATAAGAAAAACGAATCCAACGATAGCGTTTTATAAGTGCAGTATAATCAGGAACACTCATGCATCCTTCCCGCCCAACTTCAGGATTTCGCATTTCTAAAATTACAGGATTAATAAGCACCATTTTTTTCGCAGATGGATCACGGGCGGAAACATCCACAATCGCCACACGCTGACTCACTCCAATTTGCGGCGCGGCAATTCCGATCCCATGAGTTTCCCGGCGCATAACATTTTGCAGCCGGAAAGCTAAATCAGAAAGTTCGGGGCGGGACAATTGGCATTCTTTTGTTACAGTGCGCAGCACCGGATCCGGATAGCAAACAATTCGATCTTTCGACATTTAAAAAACAGCGGCTTCTGAAGAATGAATACGCACTTCAATTCCGAGTTTTTTTCTCCAAACCGGAATCAATTGATTGACCGCTTTAAAGTCCGAGGACTTTTTTAAATCAACACCAAGCGCAAGCGAGTACAAATTCTGACCGCTTTTTTGATGCAAAAGGCGGCAATCTAAATTTGTAATATTGGCTTTCAACTTTGCAAGCGCGGAACTCAAACCAAAAACAATTCCGGTACGATCTTTTCCGATCGCCGAGACCAAAATGGATCTGCCTGCGTTCGCCGATTTTTTCTTTTGGGAAGCGATTGAAATTAATTGCACAAAGAGATTCCAGGGTTTTTGCTTCAAGATTTCAATTTTATTTTTTAAAGCGTTCAATGTTTTTGGGGAGCTATTTTTAAAACTAAGCATCATCGCAAACTGCCCCTCCAAGAGAGACATGCTCACGTCTTCTAAATTGACTCCGGACTGATAAAAAATTTCCGTAACCGTCTTTACAATTCCAGGGCGATCTTGCCCCTGAACAAAAAGCATTCCATAGCTTCCCATTTAATCCTCCTGAAACTTCTTAATTTCCTTTTCAGCCCAACCAAGAGCGGCGGCCTTAGAATGAAACGCACCCTCAAGCTGCCCCAAATAAGCTTCTTTGAGAACCTCTCTTATTTTAGGGCCCGGTGCCAAGCCCAAAGTCTTCAAGTCTTCACCGTTTAAGAGTGGCTCCGGCAACTCTAAATGGCTCCATTCTTTTGACTTCTCTCTCATAAGCACAACATTCCTATCACTGTGTGGCAGACATATATATAGTGCGAATGCCCCGGGATAGTCAGGGTCGCTTACCAATT
>CAZSVD010000201.1:0-7236 GCA_964610145.1 uncultured bacterium
CGCCTTTGACAAAGCCTTCTTTTTCTTTGGCCATAACTTCGGGAATTTTTTTACCGATGGCTTTACGCAAGGAATCCGCACGCGCAAGCGTAAATCCGGCGAGATCACTCACAATGCGCATCACCTGTTCTTGATAGAGAATAATGCCGTAGGTTTCTTTCAAAGAAGGTTCAAGCTTAGGATGATCATATTTAATCAAAGCGGGATTTTTCATACGCTTAATAAAATCATCCACCATCCCCGAACCGAGCGGACCCGGACGATAAAGCGCAAGCAACGCCACCAAGTGGTCAAACTTTGTGGGCTTCATTTTTTTAAGCAAATCGCGCATACCCGAACTTTCAAGCTGGAACACGCCCCACGCATCGCCTTTCGCGAGCATCTCCAAAGTCTTCGGATCTTCCCACGGCAGCTGATCGAGCTTGATATCGATATTGCGGTTTTGTTTAATAATTTTGACCGCGTCACTCAACACGGTCAGCGTGCGCAATCCTAAAAAATCCATTTTGAGCAATCCGATTTTTTCAAGATCACCCATCGTAAACTGCGTACAAATCTGTTCGTCAGTTTTATAAAGCGCGACATATTCACTCAAATCACGGTCGGAAATAACCACGCCCGCGGCGTGAATCGACGCGTGCCGTGAAAGACCTTCCAGTTCCATTGAAATTTTGAGCAGCTGATCAACGCGGGCATCCGTATCGCGCAGAGTTTTAAGTTCAGGTTCTTTTTCAATCGCGCTTTTAAGCGTAATTCCCAATTCAAACGGAATGAGCTTCGCGATCTTATCGACTTCGGCATAAGTAAAATTCATCACGCGGCCTACATCGCGTACCGCCGCGCGCGCCGCCATGGTTCCAAAAGTAATAATCTGGGCGACATTGCTTGAGCCGTATTTTTTGCGCACATAATCGATAACTTCATCGCGGCGCTCATAACAAAAATCAATATCGATATCGGGCATGCTCACGCGCTCGGGGTTCAAGAAGCGTTCAAAGAACAAATCGTGGCGGATTGGATCCGCATCAGTAATGCGCAATGAATACGCCACCAAACTTCCCGCGGCGGAACCGCGGCCGGGTCCGACAGGAATTCCCTTTTCGCGCGCGAAACGAATAAAGTCCCAAACAATCAGAAAATAGCTTGTAAATCCCATCTTGGCGATCAGAGTCAATTCCATTTCCAAACGCTTGATATAGTTTTCAGGAATAGTGCCCATTCGCTCCGTCAGCATTTGAAAACACAATTCGCGCATGTATCCTTCCTGGGTTGTATTCGCCGGCGGAGCGTAACTCGGAAGATGCAATTTCCCAAACTCAAGTTTCACATTACATCTTTCAGCGATTTCAACAGAAGCTTTGATGGCTTCGGGATAATCTTTGAAACGCTCTTTCATTTCCTCGGCTGATTTCATGTAGTATTCGTCGCTTTGAAAACGGAAGCGGCTTGTGTCTTCAATTTTTGATCCGGAGCCGATGCAAATCAGCGCGTCATGCGACTGGGCCTGATCACGGCGCACATAAAAAATGGGGTGCGTTGCAACCAGTGAAACACCGGTTTCTTTGGCGAGCTTGGCGCATTCACTGATCATCTTTTGATCAGATTCGAGACCATGATCCATAATCTCAAGATAGAAATTTTTCTTCCCGAAAATTTCGATATATTCATTGAGCGCGCGTTTCGCGTCTTCAGGTTGGTCATAAAGTAAATAGTAAGGCACTTCGCCTTTATAATCCCCTGAAAGCGCAATCAATCCTTCGGAGTGTTTGGCGAGCGTTTCCTTATCCACACGCGGTTTATAGTAAAAACCTTCGAGATAACCAATACTCGAAAGTTTCATCAAATTTTTATAACCCGCCTCATCTTTCGCGAGAAGAGTCAGACGAAACGAAGCTTCCTTGATGCCATGCGTTTGACGCTCAAAACGGGAGCCCGGAGCGATATAAGTCTGCATGCCAATGATGGGCTTCACGCCTTTTTTCATCGCTTCGGAATAAAATTCAACGGCACCGAATAAGTTACCGCTGTCGGTAATCGCAAGCGCGGGAGCTTTCAGCTGCATGGCGTGTTTAATTAAATCGCTTACTTTGGCGGTGGAGTTTAAAAGACTGTATTCGGTGTGAACGTGAAGATGAACAAAGTCGGAATGGCTCACATTGCCTCACGCATGCGGGATATTACTCCCATTCAATCGTGGCGGGTGGCTTACTCGAAATGTCGTAACAGACGCGGTTAATCCCGCGAACTTCATTGATAATGCGGTTAGAAATACGCGTCAAAGTTTCGGGCGGAATTCGCGCCCAATCCGCGGTCATCCCGTCAACGGATGTCACCGCGCGCACAACGCAGGCATTTTCATAGGTGCGTTCATCGCCCATCACTCCCACGCTTTGCACGGGTAAAAGCACGGCAAAGGCCTGCCAAATTTTATCGTAAAGATTCGCTTTTTGAATTTCTTCAATTGCAATATGGTCCGCTTCGCGCAAAAGGTCACAGCGTTCTTTGGTAATTTCACCGAGAATGCGCACCGCAAGACCGGGCCCGGGGAAAGGATGCCGACCGATCACTTCTTTATCAAGCCCCATCTTATAACCGACTTCACGAACTTCATCTTTAAAAAGCTCACGAAGCGGCTCAACGAGTTTGAATTTTAGATCTTTGGGAAGACCGCCGACATTGTGATGACTCTTAATCGTCACCGAAGGTCCGCCATGGAAAGAAACTGATTCGATCACGTCCGGATACAAAGTTCCCTGCGCAAGAAAATCAACCTTACCAAGCTTTTTGGCCTCTGCCGAGAAAACATCGATAAAGGTTTTACCTATAATTTTACGCTTCTTCTCAGGATCAACCACGCCTTTAAGATTATTGAGAAACAGTTTTTCCGAATTTGAAACAACCACATTCATATGAAAATGATTGCGGAACATTTTGACAACTTTTTCGCGTTCATTTAAACGCAAAAGTCCGTTATCAACAAAGATGCATGTGAGTTGCTTGCCGATGGCTTTGTGAAGTAAAACTCCCGCAACTGATGAATCCACACCGCCGGAAAGTCCCAAAACCACTTTGGATTTACCAACCTGCTTACGAATATTTTTAACCGTTTCATCAATAAATGACTTGGCTGTCCAATCCCCTTTGCAGCCGCAGATGTTGTAGAGAAAGTTTTTAAAAATTTTAGAGCCGTTTTCGGTGTGCGCGACTTCGGCATGAAATTGAATCGCGTAAATTTTCTTTGAAGGATAAACCATCGCGGCATAAGGCGCGTTTGCGGTATGCGCTAAAATCTGAAAACCTTTCGGAATCGCGGTAACTTTATCACCATGACTCATCCAGCAATTGAAAGACTTCGGAATCCCTTTAAACAGATCTTTATGCGAATGAATATTAAGTCTGGCGAGACCATATTCGCGCTTATTGGATTTCAAAACTTTTCCGCCAAAAGTATGCGACAAAAGCTGCATCCCGTAACAAATACCAAGAATCGGGATATCTGATTGAAAGATACGTTCGTCAGGAATCGGAGCGCCCTTAGCGTAAACACTCGCGGGAGATCCGGAAAGAATAATTCCGCAGGGATTATGTTCGAGAATTTGCTCAAAGGTCGCGCTGTAAGGCAAAACACGCGAAAACACTTTGTTTTCACGCACACGACGGGCAATTAACTGCGTGTACTGCGACCCAAAATCAAGAACGATAATAGTGTCCATAGACTACAGACTCACGACTGAGGACTGAAGATAAAAAACCATTTCGAGGTCTTGGCTCTCCGATCTTTCGTCTTTTGTCACTCTCCTATTTGCCCATACCGATACGCTGGGTACGTTGAAAAACTTTACCTTCCGTACGAATCGACGGAGCGATCACAATTTCTGTTAATTGCATTTCACGAAGATTGGCGGTACCGATATTGCCCATGCAAGTACGAAGCGCACCCACGAGATTTTGAGTGCCGTCATCAAGCTTTGCGGGACCATAAAGAATTTCTTCCAAAGTTCCGGTTGTGCCCACATGAATACGCGTTCCACGCGGTAAATTCGCGTGCGGAGTCGCCATACCCCAGTGATAGCCACGTCCGGGAGCTTCTTCTGTTCGCGCAAAAGCGGAACCTACCATCACAGCGTCCGCGCCGGATGCAAAAGCTTTGCAAATATCACCGCCGGTGGACATTCCGCCGTCGCCGATGATATTGACGTACTTACCTGTCTTCTTGTAATGCACTTCGCGGGCCGCAGCGCAATCCGCAATCGAAGTTACTTGAGGCACTCCAAGCCCCAAAACTCCGCGTGATGTACAAGCAGAACCGGGACCAACACCCACGAGAAGTCCGGCAGCGCCGGCATCCATCAAATCAAGTGCAACTTTGTAAGTAACGCAATTTCCGAGGATAACCGGAATTTTCATCTTCTTGCAGAATTTCTTAAAATCAACAATTTGATATTTAGTTGAAATATGCTTCACCGTTGTCACGGTTGATTGAACCACAAAAACATCACAGCCTGCTTCCTGAGCGATTGCGCCGTAACGTTCCGCTTTCTGCGGAATCGAACTGACCGAGCAAGGCACTTTCGCCTTTTTAATTTTTTGAATACATTTCGAAATCAATTTCTCTTTGATAGGCGCGGTATAAAGCTTCTGAACAAGCTCCGTCGCTTTTTCAGGATTTGCTTCGGAAATTTCCTGCAAAATGGAATCGCAGTCTTCATAGCGGGTATAAATTCCCTCGAGATTGAGAACAGCAAGTCCTCCGAGTTTTCCCATCGCAATCGCGAACTTAGGATCAACGACGCCATCCATTGCGGAAGCAAGAAAAGGAATATCAAATTTGACTTTGCCGATTTTCATCTGAATATCGACTTCATCGGGATTAATCGTCACATCGCCCGGAACCAAGGCGATTTCATCAAAACCATATGCACGGCGAGCTTTGCGGTCACGTCCAATGAATACTGACATTTAAAAAATCCTCTCTCGTAAAAGGTTATGTCTGATTACGTTTCAATGGTAACTAGCAGTCACTGCGGGTGCAGTTAAGAGCGGCAGGTGTCCCATTTGCGGTATCATACTAAACGTTGATTCCAGATGCAAATATGAATTTTGAGGCAGCGTGAAAGCGCAATAAAAAACGGCTTTGCCCTATTCCCCCCGTTGGAAGCTCGGAACCATTACGCCGATTGCGCAAAAGCCTTGGTCACTTCGGCTAAAAGACCGACATATTCAAAAAGCTCGCTAGCCTTGACCCAACCTGAATGCTTGCGAGGAGAAAACAATTCTTTGAGGCCCGCAGCTAATCCTGCCAAAACCTGAGTTTCTTCGCTTCGATCGTTTTGAACGGCAAGAACTTCCGCTAACCCCTGAATGTCCACATTGGACTGATCACTAAAAAGCAAGGCTCGCCCTTTCAGCTGTCCTTTCAACTCGGCAACCGATTCTTTCCATTGGATATCAAATGTCTTATCCGCATTTCCCTGCTTCATACGCCGGTTTTGAGCCTCGCGAAGCAGCTGATTTACAAAAGACATTCCGTCACTCCGCTTTACCGGTGCACTGACAACAAACCGTACGTGAGGATTGCGTGCAAGATAATCGGCCAAGAATTCCATTTCAGGCCCATTCACGGACGGCAATGACTCATAAATACGGCCGATTGCCACTCGTTCAGTCATTACCTGATCATCATTTAAAAGTGCCCCACTATTCAAACCTGCCTTTTCATCTGCAAACCAAACGGGATTAATTGTTTTGAGCAAGCTCCGCACAGCTGCGGCAGCTCGATGAATTACTTCCAAAGAAAAAATACTCCAGGTTGCATCACGCGCGACTCTCATTTCTTCATCAGCTAATACACCCTCTCTTTTTTCAGAACGCTGTTTTTTCTCCATATTCACGCGAGATTCAGATCGATTTTGCGCGACATAGAACTGTGGATCTTCAAATTTAACAACCCAATTCATTCCCGTTGAAAAATGACTTTGAACTAATTTATCAAATGCCTCTCCGCCAAAAAGAGAACGAAGCTGCGCCTCAATTGCTTTATCAAGAATAATGACAGTCGCCTTCTTAGCTTTGTCATATTGCACATCCAAAAGAGGGTTTGTATTAACAGAAAGCTTTTGATCTGGAATAGTCGGAAATCCAGTGTGTATGCTAATTGAAAGTTCGCGTTTGTCATTGACCTTCAAAATCAAATGCTCCGAGCCTGAGTTATAAACTTCCAGCTCCCATTCATCAACGCCATCACCGGCGCTTTGGGAAGAAGCATACATCTGCACAAAATTAACAGCATCAATGCTCAACTGCTTTACTTCCAACAAACCGTCTTTAAAATTGATTCCCCATTCTTCATTTTGAGCATTGCTTGTGGTCGGCAACGCATCATAAATCTGTTTTGCGGTTGGGCGCTCCCCCAGAGACAAACTCTTCATTTCAAACCATTTTTTTAACGTGGAAATATCCAAATTGCCTGCCACACCAAAAGGATCCAAGCTGTTAATCAGTTCATTATCGATACCCTTCAGCCAAAGCCATTTTTCTTCGCCTCCGTTTTGATACCATAAAACGTATCGCGTCTCCTCGCCCGTGCCGGCATCAACCTGCACACTGAAAACCAAATAATCTTTGCGCTCGTCATCACCATAGCCGCCGATTTTCTCAGGGTTAATAGCTGTTTCCAATCCTAAAACTTTTTGAATCGCCGCAAGCTGCGCGGGAGTGATTTCTTCGTGAAGGCCGGGAAAAATATTTAACGTCGTCAGGATGCTTTCTTCTCCGCCAAAAGAATCAATGAAGGGGCGCATCCAAGTCAAGTCTTGCTTGGCTTGTGCCACTTCAAATTGAAAACCGTATTCCGCGAGTTCTTCGTGGCGTTTTTCGGCATCAGACTGAGAAATTCTTTCTTTGTCAAACCAAACACCCGTTGAGCTGGTAACAAGCTGCGATACGGGAGAAGCGTCGCTCTTAAAATCTTCATCCGATTGAATAATGATGAGTTTATGCTGAAGCGCCGTCCCTCCTTGGATACCCTTTCCGATCGCAACATCAAGCGCTTTGTGTTCGTGACCATTAATTTTCACAAGCTGTTTTGCGCCCTTCCCACCCTGCTCTACGGCTAACAATAGAGTACCCTCAACCACCTTTTTAACTAAAATGTCGGGTGTCTCCCAGCTGACAACAATCGCAGGCATTTGGTTCTTAGTTATTCCAGACATGATATCGGTCGTACTGCGCGGCTTC
>CAZSVD010000202.1:0-9075 GCA_964610145.1 uncultured bacterium
GTTTCCGTAATCGAAAGTTTACCCACCCAGCTCTCTGCGGGAAGGCCGGCTTTTAAAAATTCTTCGGCGAGCTCTTTTTCTCCCGCGCTGCCGACCAACACTATTTTTTGTGCGCCCGTTTTTTGTAAAAGATATTTGGAAAGCTCAACAAACCGCGCCACGGGCCAACGTTTGAGATGCGCGTCTTTGCCCCAGGATTCCCCGCCACCCAAGCTTACCGCCAGATAATTTTCAGGCAAAAGTGGATCCAAAACGGATTTCAAAGTGACTTGCTGATTTTCGGAAAAGAAAAACTCGACGAAGCGTTCTTTGACGGACACGCCTGCTTTTTCCGCCAAATCGCAGGCGAAATCAACAACGTGCTTTCCTTCAAAGCCATTCGGAATAGGAACGCGAACATTATGAAAAAATCCGCGTTTTTTATACGCGTACCCCGCGCGTTTTGAAATTCCCAAAAAAAACTGACTAAAAAACGCGTATTCACCGCGAATCGAGTAATCGATCAATAAATCATAGCGGTGCGGTTTCAAATCTTTTCCGAGATTTTTAAGAAAACGAATATTTTCCGCACGGGAATTTTTATGCATTTTATCTTTATCAATCACATAAATATCATCCACATGCGGATTCGAAGCGATGATTTCACGCGTGCGTGAACCGATCAACATATCGACTCGCTCAACGGTGGGAATAAGTCTCAGAGCGCGCAATACAGGCGTAATAAAAAGCATATCGCCCAAACCATACGGCTGAACAATCAAAACACGGCGAATCAAGCCAGCACCTTTGTGACCGCCCCTAAAACCTGCGGCACGGTTATTTCTTCAATGTAGGTAAACTTTCTTTGCGCTTCCGGAATATTTTCGATTTGAGGCGTCACAATCGCGGTTTTCTTTCCGAGCGGACGCCAGCGTTCAGCATTGAGCCCCGGCTGCCAACGTCCAAAAATCGATACGGTCGGCGCGCCCACCGCGGCCGCGATATGCGCCGGCCCCGAATCATTGGAAATAACCAGTTTTGCTTTTTGAAAAAGCGCTGCCAACATGCCAAGCGATAATTGCCCGCAAAGATTAATAATCGGAGCCCCCGAAGCCCGCCCGATCTTTTGCGTCTGTTCCGAAGCTTTCGCGTCACCAATTGAAATCCAAACCCAATCGCTATGCGCGGCCTTCAACTTTTGAATTAACTCAGCGAAAGGTGCCGCGGGCCACATCTTCGTTTCATCACTTGCGGAAGGATGTATCACTGCGAGCTTCGCCCCTTCCCCAACGCGGTGATGCAGCAAAAGATTTTCTACCGAGGTTTGCATTCCAACCAAAACCGGAACAAATGGCAGCGGAGAGCCCGCCGGTTGGGCTAAAAGCCCAGCGGCACCTAAAAAATCGCACAGATAACTGCTTTCATGTTTGGCCCCTTCCTTTTTATCATAAGGGAAAGCCTGTGTTAAAGCCCAAGCCGCGCGGCGGTTGTATCCAATACGATTGGGAATTCCGGCCAGCCAGCCCATTAAATGCATGCGATTCGTCGCGTGCAAATGAATCACCAGATCAAATTTCCTGGCTTTGATTTTTTGCGCGAATTGAATTTGTCCAAACCAATTTTTCTCACGGCCGCGTTTGTCATACAAAATCACTTCATTGAGATAAGGATTTTCTGTCATGAGCTCACGATGCTCCAGAAAAACACAGGCGGAAATAAAGCTTTGCGGAAATTGCTCGCGTAAAATCTGAAAAACAGGCGTGCTGACGACTAAATCACCGATACGATCCGTGCGCGTGATAAGGATTTTTGGATGAACGGGCAGATTCATTTTCATGCCGGCAACATTTCCTCGCAAAGCTTAAAAACCTGATCAACATTTAAGCCGTGAAAACAAGAGCGTTCGGCTTTGGTTTTCACATGATCGTTGCACGAACAAAGCTTGGGATCCGCCGCGGCAACCCGGAAACGCGGCCCGATATGCCCGTAAGCCTTGTGATCCGTGGGCCCAAAAACACCCACCGTCGGCACTTGCAGTTCAAAACCCAAATGCATCATCGCGCTGTCATTCGCCACAACCAACGAGGCACGCGCGATCATTGCCGCGCTTTCCGCGAGATTCGTTTCACCGCAGACAATCGCCGCGCGGGCTTCCAATCCTTGCGAAACTTTTTGAGCGATATTTCTTTCTTCCGGAGAACCGGCCAACAAAATAGTTTTTCCTGTTTTCTCCGCCAGTTTCTCGGCTAACTCGCGGAAACTTTTCAAACTCCAGCGCTTACGTTCACTTGCCGCACCGGGAGCGATCACAATCCAACCGCTTGTCTCATTAATTCCGAGATTTTGAAGTTTTGTAAGCAGCGAGTCTTCATCTTGTTTTTGAAAGAAATCAAACGGCGGCGGATTTTGCGGTTCAAGACCCATCCATTCTAAAACTTCGAGATGCGCTTCCCGCTTCATTTTTTTGCGATGCCGTCTTAAAAAAAGCGGACTGCGTTTACCGTTTTTAACGAGAACCGGAATCGCCGTGTGTCGTAAATCCACAATCCAATCCCATACCTGCGTTCTCAAACCACGGATGAACTCTTTTTTGGATTTAAATTTAGCGCGCTTGTCATAAACAATCACTTCGCGGATATTTTGACTTTGCCGCAATAATCCCTGAGCTTTCGGTCCCACCACCACCGAAACTTCCGCGGAGGGAAAAGCTTGTCGCAAACGCATGATCACGGGCGTGGTCATAATCACATCACCCAAGTTAGAAAGCGTAATCACTAATATTTTTTTTGGATTTTCAGTGCTCATTGAATCCAACCTTTTTTTTGAATAGCCTCAAAGACTTGCTGCGGATAAATCTCTTCCAGCCATTTTGAAGCCACCTCAACCGAACCAAAAAATGGCGCCGAAAAACCTTCCGGAACATGACTTAAAACAAGCGAATCTCCCTTACCGCGCGGCCCCGTTAAAGCCGGACTGGTCGGTCCGAATAAAGCCACTGTCGGCACGCCTACCGAAGCCGCCACATGCATCGGACCGGAATCACCTGAAACAACAAAAGCAGCCTGCGCGTAAAGCGCCGCGAGTGAATCCAGAGTTGTTTTTCCGATCAAGGAAAAAACACGCGCGCGTCTGACAAAAGGCTGCATTCTCTCAAAAAGAATCTGATCATTGACGCCGCCGGTCACGATCACGGGAATTTTCCAGGCATCATGAATCAAATCCGCCAAAGCCGCAAAACAGACCGGGGGCCAGCGTTTGGGCTCCCAATTCGCGCCCAAATGAAAACAAACAAAATGATTTTTCCCGCTGATTTCCGTTTGGGCTAAAAGCTCATTGGCTTTTTCCTGCGCGGAAGCGGACACCGGCAAAGCGTAACCCATCCCTTGCGGAATGGAATATCCGCATCCTCGCATTAATTCCAAAAAATAATCGACATGATGCAAATTCACCGCGGGTTCAGCGCATGCCTGCGTCAACCAAAAGCTGCGGCCTTTACCATAACCGAAACGTTTTTTAACGCCCGCGAGCGTCAAAATCATCGCGCGGGTTTTAGACCTATGAAATAAATACCCTTCATCCCAGGGGCCACGTGAACGCAAATCACAAATAAAGGCCAAGCGCTTCAACCAGGAACGATGCGTTGATTTCTCGTCAAACTCGATCACTTCGGAAATATCCGGATTCGCCAGCAAAAGCTCGCGGCAACGCGGCGGCGCGATGCACGTAATTTGCGCCTGCGGATATTTTTCATGAATCAAACGGATTGCGGGAAACTGAAAAAAAGTATCCCCCACCCAATTTTTCATAAATACAATTATTTTCATATGCATTCTTATTGCGCGAGTTTCACGAGCGCCAATCTAAAACCGACGCAGCGCGCATTTTGATTTCACACTATACATCATAATAAAATTGAAACTCTTTCCCGGCCACGCAAGTTCCCTTTTCAGCCTCACACCCTAGTGCTTGAAATATCGAACCCTTTGCTTACGCCTGCGAGTTCTGCGCCGTCAGGACGCAGCTGCTTGAGCAGGCGTAAGCTAAGGATCGATACAAATCCAAATGTGATTTAAAACTTCCTTTAAACCTACTATTTCAAATATTTCAAACAAGCCTGAAAAACTTCCTGAACTGAAATCTTCTTCATACATTCAAACTCTTCTTTATTTTTACATTTACCAGAATAACAAGGCTGACACGGTAAGTTTTTCACAAGCACGGTGGATTTTTCATGCGGTGGCATATGCCTCGCAGGGCTTGTCGGACCAAAAAATCCGACCACCGGCGTATTCACGGCCGAAGCGACATGCAAAGGCGCCGTATCTCCCGTAACTAATACATGACAGCGCTTCAAAAGCGGCACAAGATCTTCGAGCTGGGTTTGTCCGACTAAATTATGCACATTCGGGGAAAGTACCGGATTAAACAACTCAGCAATTTCCTGCTCCTCCGGCGCCCCAATCAAAACAATACGCGCGTCAAAACGGTCGAGCAGTTTTTCAGCGAGCTCTTCAAAATAAGCCAGCGGCCAACGCTTTGTCGGCCAAGACGGACTTGATCCCACCACAAACCCGATGACTTTAGTCAAAGGTCCAACTGAAATCTTTTCAAAAAATCTTTCAACGCGATGCTCACTCTCGGCATTCGCGCCGAGTTCAAGCGACTGATCAAGTTCCGTAACACCGGCTTTGGAAAGAATACGAAATTGATGCTGAATTGGCGGCGCGGCCTGACTATAAGTCGGATCAGGGCGATTTAGCAAAAATCCAAACAATCCGCGTTTATAACCAAAACGTAATTTTGCTCCGCCGAGCCATGCCAAAAGATGCGTCCATTTGGTGTTTTGCAAATCAATCGAAAGGTCAAAATTTTCGCGGCGCAAACGTTTGGCGGTTTTCAAAAGATAAAACAAACCGGAAAGTTTTTTGCGCTGAACCAACACCACGTCATCCACATATGGCGTATTCGCAATCAGTCCGCCCAATTTTTTATCTACCATCACCGTAAGTTTACTGTTGGGATAACGTTTCTTGAGCATGCGCATACTTGGCACGGATAAAATCACATCCCCCGCTGCGCCCAGCTTGGTGAGAAGAATTTTTTGTTGAGGATCGAGTTCTTTATAAACCTCAATGGTTTTTTCGACCATGCGCTCAACGGTAAATTCATTTTCGACTTTCGCGCGCATTACTTCGGCAAAACGTTTAGCTTTGACGCGATCAGTTAAAAGATCAAGCATCGCATCCGCCATTTCACTGACATTGCCGGGATTTACCAAAAGCCCGTTTTCTCCATGCTGAATAATATCCACAACACCGCCGACGCGCGTCGAAACCACCGGAACCCCGACAGCGCCTGCCTCAATGATCACGCGTCCGAAAGCTTCGGGAACAATCGTCGACATCACCATCAAATCAGCTTCGGCCATAAGCGCGGGAATATCACGCGAAGCCCCCAACAACTTTACGGTAGATTCAAGCCCGAGCTGGCGAATAGTTTCATGTATTTTTTGCGTGTATTTATTTTTTCCGCCGCCTTCCGACCCCACAAGCCAAACTTCAAATCCCGAAAAACGGCTGCGTGCCAAATGTACCGCTTTCAGAAACTCAACCTGTCCTTTGATTGGTGTAAAGCGTCCGACATGAATCACACGGAGCGGCTTCGTCGGGTTTTCAAAACGTTTCGTTGAATATTTAAATTGATTGAGATCCACGCCGCGCGGAATCAGGCGGATGTGTTCAGGTGAAGTTCCGAAATCTTCGATCATATGCCGGCCGATGACATTGGACGGAACAATCAAAGGTTTTCCCCAACCCATCACGGTTGAAAAAAAGTGTGTCGAATAATATCCGTGACAGGTCGTGATAAAAGGAACATTCGCGCGGCGTGCGGCGAGCCAACCAAGCCAGGCCGGGATTCGGCTTCGTCCATGCACGGCGTCAATGCGTTCGCGACGGATAATTTCCACAATTTTGGGAACAAGCGCCAGAGAAGACAGCGACTTTTTATGCACGGGCAACTGATAATGCGGCACACCCATTTTACTTAACTCCGCGACAAGCGCACCACCGGAAGACATTACCGGAGCCTGATGCCCGCGCAACTTCATCCCTCTCGCCAAATCAATCACGCCGCGTTCAACCCCGCCCACCTCAAGCGATGGCAGCATTTGTAAAATTTTCATAGTAATTTTTGAAGCGCTTCAACCAACGCCTCTTTCTCCTGCCGCACGGCTTCAAACGATGTCGAGTTATGATCACTGCTTAAACACTGACTTAAATTATGAAAACCCGCCGCGGTAACCCAGCCCTTTTCGATTAAATTTTCTAAAAAGCGACGATGCTTTTCCGGTAATTTACTTGAATCCGTTCTTAATACAATCACGGGTTTTCCGGAAGCCACCGCCTCCGAAATCATCGCAAGGCTGTCTTCGGTAACAATTATTTTTTGCGCAAGGCCCAGCATTCCTTTCGCGACAAAACCGCGCGTATCCTGAGAAGCAATCACCAATTTACGAAACGCCGGATGTGCCGAGCGCGCGGATGCAAATTGAGCCTGAAAAAATCTTTCAACTCCTACCGATGTGCGCCGCGACGTGGTTAACATAAATCCGCCTTCGTTTGCGGTGGAGCGCTCAAGGACACTCAAAAGTTTTTCCGCGTCCGCCACGGTCAGATCATAGTCATGGGTCTTTCCTCCGACAAAAACCGCCGCAAAAGGCTTATCCACTCCTGAAATTTCCGGTGCAAGCTGCAAAGCCTCTTCTTCAAAATTATTCGCCGCGTATCCGCTCGGAGAAATCAGCGTGCGAAAATGATGTTTCGGCAAAGTCCCCTCATCATGCGCGGGCACAATTGCCAAATCATAATTGAATAAACTATAAGGAAATGAGGGTTTCATCAGAACAATTTTCTTCGCTCCGGTTTCCGCCGCGAAAAGATGCTGAACCGGGGCCATGGATGATCCCGCCGCCAAAATAAAATCAGCCTGAGTTTCCATGAGCGCATCCACCGATTCTTTTTTAAGAAATAATTTTAAAAACGATAAACGTCCGCGAATCACCGGCAGCAAAAGCCACCCTAAACTTTTTAAGATTCGCGCGTGCTGATCCGAGCGATACTCAATCTCAACGGTCTTCGTTTCAAAAGTAACGCCTTCACGTTCATGATACTTATGGATTTTTTGAAATAGCGCGGCAACCGCCTGAGTTTGTTTAAAATGCCCTGGTTTTTTATCCGAAAGAACAACCACCCGGCGCGTCCAAGAATATTTCCAACGTTTATTTTGCCAAAGCCATTGCTGCGGCGATTTTTCGATATATTTTTCTAAAATCCGTAAATATGCCCGGATTTGATTCTGAATAATTTCCGCGTCATCGGCACCTTCCACGGCAAGCGGCTCTTCGACGTAAATGGAATGTTTTCTTTCATGATCGCGAATCATAAAACAAGGCAAAATATAAGAATTCATCCGCCGCGCCAACTCAAATGATCCCGTGGGAATCGTGGTTACCCGACGAAAAAAAGGAAGTAAAACTCCGCCGTCACGTCCCGCGGATTGATCTCCCAAAACTCCGACCAACTTTCCTTCTTTGAGCGCTTTCACAAGAAAACGAATGTTCATGCCGCGGCTCACCGCCACGGACCCATGCGACTCGCGCTGACGCATCAAAATCTCGTTCAACTTCGGATGTTTCTGATCTCGTCCTAAAACGTGAATCGGCGTACCGCGAATTCCAGCAACCACTTGCAAAAGCTCCCAATTTCCGTAATGCCCCGTAATAAGAACCGCGCCTTTACCGCTCGCGATCACCTTTTCATAATGCTCAAGACCGTGAATCGTCACCGAACTTTCAATTTCTTTGGGAGTTAATTTTTGAAAAGTTAAAACCTCGGTAAAATTGCGTCCAAGATGTCGGAATTGCGCGAGTAAGACTTCTCTGCGCCGGGATTCCGTCAAACTTGAACCTAAAGCACTGCGGATATTCCAATAAGCGATTTGTCTTTTTCTTCCGAGCACAAAATAAGCGCAGCGCCCCGCAAAGTCTCCGGCATGCCCGCAAAAATCAAGCGGCAGCCCGGAAAAAATCCCCATCAGGCCGCGCAGACCCGCGGCCGCGATAATATCTTTGTCTTTTTCGCTCACGCGCGTTTAACTCCCAAAAGCCGCGTAATATGATCATCCAAAAAGTCTTCGCCGGACATAAATTGAACTCTCGTCGCAAGCACCAGCGGATCCAGTGTTTCGCTTAACAGTTTTTTGCTGCGGTAAAAATCTTTTTCGGTCGTGATAATTTCTTCCGCGTCGGCCAAGTCGCTGATGCGTTGAATTTCTTCGATATCTTTTTTCTTAAAATCATAGTGATCGAGATATTCAAAGTTACGCACGGGTCTCATTTTCGCGCGCTGCAAAATAAGCTGAAAGGAACGCGGCGCTCCGATTCCCGAGAAAGCGGTGACACGCTTCCCGCGCATCTTTTCAATTGAAATGCGCGCGTGATCACGTCCGCGGTAAAAGAAAAGCGGCTCAACATAAGCCTGAACCAACTTCGCCTGCGGAGCAAGCTCGGCTACTTTTTTGCGCAAATCGCGCAAATCCTGCGTCTTTAAAAAATTGACGTGCATCAAAACCACAATATGCGCGCGCTGCAAAGCTGTCACCGGTTCACGTAAAATGCCGCGTGGAATCATTCTTCCATTCCCGAATGGATTTAACGCGTTGACCGTCACAATTTCAAGATCACGCTCAATCGGCCAATGCTGCATACCGTCATCCAGCACACCCAAATCAACATGATAATCACGCAGCACTTCACGCGCTGCCAAAACCCGGTCTTTACCAAAGGCGAACAAAGCTCCCTGCAAATGACTTTTCATTTGCTCAACTTCATCATGACTGTATCCGCGCGTAAGAACCAACGGAGTTTTGTGAGCCGATAGCACTTTGCGCACAACCGCTTCCACCAGCGGCGTCTTCCCCGTTCCGCCCCAGGTTAAATTCCCCACACTGATTACCGGAAAAGCAAGCCGTGTGCGGCTTTTGGGATTTTTCAAAAACTTATCGCGCTGAGATTCATAGCCTTTGCGATAAGCGACT
>CAZSVD010000203.1:0-10306 GCA_964610145.1 uncultured bacterium
CCGACCTAGACGATGGGGACACGAAAACCAAATTGTATAAATTCAAACCTGAAATTTGCCTCTTAAACCGCTGTTACCAGCAGTCTTGTTTATTCGCCAGTGGCGAAATAAACCCGGTGTCCGAGACCGAACTAACGATGGGGACACGAAAGAGAGCAAATTATACAGAATTTCTGCGGTTGGGCAATGCCCAGAGCAAAAATAAAATGGTGAGGCCGGATGGGATCGAACCATCGACACCTTCCTTAAAAGGGAAGTGCTCTACCAACTGAGCTACGGCCTCGCAAATTTTTCAAAAATCAAATAAATTTAAGTGCAAATACCGGCTGAGACAAAATCTCTGAGGCAAATACGCTTAGATCTCGTGAAGCTCCGCTTCTTTGTGCTTTGCGGCTTCATCAATTTTCGCGGTAAATTCATCCGTTACTTTTTGAATTTCCTTTTGCACAGTGCGGGACTCATCTTCAGAAATTTCTTTGGCTTTCTCGCCTTTTTTAATTGCTTCAATCGCTTCATGGCGCGAAGCACGGACCGCAACGCGTCCTTCTTCGGCGGTTTTCTTCACAAGCTTGGTCAAATCATTGCGACGATCATCCGTCAATTGCGGAATTTGAATGCGAATTATTTTTCCGTCATTCATCGGCGTCAATCCAAGTTCAGACTTCAAAAGCGCCTTTTCAATTTCCACAAGTCCGGTGGCATCCCACGGCGTAATTGCAAGCGTCTTGGCGTCCGGTGTCGAAATAGCGGCCATCTGCTTCATCGGGGTCATCGTTCCGTAATAATCCACCATAATATGATCGACGAGAGATACGGCAGCGCGTCCGGTACGCAGACTGTGAAACTCTTTTTTGGTGGCTTCAAGCGTCTTTTCCATTTTGACGCGCATATTTTTTACAATTTCTTTTGAATTAGTTGGCATATTTTCCTGTTTAAGAAACCCAGGTTCCGATTTTTTCACCCTTCAACACACGCACAATGTTGCCGGGTTTATTCATATTAAAAACAACGATCGGCAACTCATTGTCCATACACAATGAAATCGCGGTGGAGTCCATCACCTTCAAACGATTCTTAAGCACATGCATATAGGAAAGTTTTTCAAATTTCTTCGCCTTTTTATTTTTAAAAGGATCGGAATCATAGATCCCGTCCACTTTGGTGGCTTTCAAAATAACATCCGCGCCAATTTCCGTCGCGCGCAAAGCCGCTGCCGTATCCGTCGTAAAATAAGGATTACCTGTTCCCGCGGCAAAAATCACCACACGTTCTTTTTCAAGATGACGAATCGCGCGGCGACGAATATAAGGTTCACACAGCGCATCAACCCGAATAGCCGTTTGAACGCGTGTCGGAACGCCTTTTTTTTCAAGCGCGTCGCAAACAATTAAGCTATTCATGAGAGTTGCCATCATTCCGATGTAATCCCCCGTCGCCCGGTCAATCCCCTGTTCAGAGGCGGGAACCCCGCGGAAAAAATTACCCCCGCCAATCACAATCGCGAGCTCAATACCGAGCTTACAAACATCTTTGATTTGGGATGCGATGGAAGATGCGATTGTGGAATCAACACCAAAACCTTTAGAACCCTGGAGGGCTTCACCGGAAAGTTTGAGCAGAACTCTTTTAAACTTCATTTCATCCTAAATCTTATAAAACTAATAAGGACATACAGCCCGGTCAGGCTCACGCTTGATTGACCGGGCAAAAAACTGATTACTGTCCGCCAACCTCAAAACGAACAAAACGCTTGATCACGATATTTTCACCGATGACAGCGATTGTTTCGGAAAGGTAATCCTGAATCGTTTGAGAATCATTTTTAATGAACTTTTGGTTCAAAAGGCAGATGTCTTCATAACGCTTCGCGAGCTTACCTTCAAGGATCTTTTCGCGTACGGCTTCGGGCTTATCTTTGACAGATTCAAAGAAAACCGCTTTTTCACGGTCCATTACATCGGCAGGGATTTGATCCGCGCTGACATAAAGCGGAAACGCCGCAGCAATATGCATCGCCACATCGCGGGCAAACTGCTGAAATTTATCGTTTTTGGCGACGAAATCGGTTTCACAATTGATTTCAACAAGCACACCGAGCTTTCCGCCAGCATGAATATAAGAAATCACTTGCCCTTCTTTCACTTCACGGGAAGACTTTTTCTTAGCGCTATCCAAACCTTTTTTGCGGATAATATCTTTTGCTGTTTCGAAGTTTCCGTTGGCTTCAACAAGCGCTTTTTTAACGTCCATCATTCCTGCGCCGGTCAATTCACGCAACTTTACGATATCTTCTTTTGAAAAATTTTCAGTATTCACAGTCATAATTCCTCTTCGTGTCTGATCGATCGGCGCGTTTTACGCCGTCAAAAAATTACTGGTTCGGTGTTGCCGAGTTAAAAGCTTCTTCGGCCGCCGCGTCAATCCCCGCGTCCGCTTCCGGCTTAGCTTCAGCGCTTTGAGTCATGCGAAACTCATTCGCACCTTCCAAAATGCTATCCGCAATCGAATCACAAAAAAGCGTGATCGCTTTAATTGCATCATCATTACCCGGAATCGCGATATCCACAAGCTCCGGATCAGAGTTCGTATCCGCGATTGCCACAACGGGAATTCCGAGTTTGCGCGCTTCAAAAACAGCGATTTTTTCTTTTTCAATATCGACGACAAAAACAGCGCCCGGAAGCTTTTTCATTTCGCGCACACCGGAAAGGTTTTTTACGAGTTTTTCACGTTCTTTACGAAGAGAAGAACCTTCTTTTTTAGTGACATATTGAAATTCACCCGTCGCTTCCATCTTATCGATATCTTCGATTTTCTTGATGGACTTACGAACAGTTTCGAAATTGGTAAGCATGCCGCCGAGCCAGCGCTCATTCACAAAAGGCATTCCGCTCTTTTGCGCCGCTTTCATCAAAGGATCTTGCGCCTGCTTTTTAGTGCCGACAAATAAAACAGTTGATCCGCCCTTTGCGACTTGACGCAAAAACTTAAGAGCCTTGTCCAAAACCTTGGCAGTGATTTCAAGGTTGATAATATGAATACCGTTACGGTCACCGAAAATATTCGGTTTCATTTTTGGGTTCCAACGCTGAGTCTGATGACCAAAATGCGCGCCGGAGTCGAGAAGCTGTTTAATCGTTACTTGTGCCAAGTGATTTCCCCTTTTTTAATGTTTCGATTTGATCCACTGCTGAATTTCTCTCCCGGCCCGGCAAAATGCAAAAGACCGTAAAAAGAAAAACCTCCGTTGCTCAAAGCTTCGGAGGATCCGCAAAAAATCATTTCGAAAACCCATACACCCAGAGTGCGAAATGCAAGCCCGGTTAAATCACCGAACGCTCTGTTTACATGGACGACAGCAAACCGCTAAGTCTGCCGCGATGGTTGCGAATACATAAACTTACGAACAGGTCGAGCATTATAGTGAAAATAGGGCTATTGACAAGCCTTAATTGGAGGGGGTTATAAAGAGCAAATCACAATAACCCAACCCATTCAAAACAAACTACTTACGATTATGAAGCCCGGGATTTCTGTAGGTTTCGGTGGTCGCGCGGGATTTATTCAGCGTATAAAAATGAATTCCAGCGATCCCGTGGCGGATCAGCTCTTCACATTGCTTCGAAGCGTAGTCGATTCCAAACTGAGTAATAGACTCGTTATCATCGCCATATTTCACGATGGCATCATGCATTTGTTGCGGAATTGAGGCGCCGCACATCTGTGAAAAACGCTCAATCTGTTTCCCGTTTGTGATCGGCATAATGCCCGCAACCAAAGGAACTTTCACGCCTCTTTTGCGGCATTCTTCCTCAAAGCGAAAAAAATCACTGTTTGAGAAAAAGAGCTGCGTAATCACGGCGTCCGCGCCTTGTCTGACTTTATCACTTAAATAATCCCAATTTTTTTCACGCGTTTTGGTTTCGGGATGACCCTCGGGATATCCTGCAACCGCGATTGAGAACCAATCTGAGAAATCAGGACGAGAACGGATATGGGCGACTAATTCCGAAGCATACCGGAAGCCCCCCGCCACGGGTTTAAACTCGGTTTCCCCTTTCGGCGGATCTCCGCGAAGAGCAACCAAATTTTGAATCCCTTTCGCCTTAAGTTCTTTTAAAAGTTGATCGATTTCAGCGCGCGTGTTCCCCACGCAAGTGATATGCGACGCTACATCCAAGCCCAGCTTGGTTTTAATGTGCTCCGCGATGCGGATAGAATTTTCCCGTGTAGTTCCCATGGCTCCGTAAGTCACGGAAACAAAAGTGGGCTTCAAAGCTTTTAACTCCGCCGCGGCCGCATAAAGTTGCTGCTCCGCCTCGGGAGTTTTAGGTGGAAAAAACTCAAACGAGAATGACTGCTTTTGATTCGCGAAAATCTCTGTTAATTTCATGTTCTAAAATAAGTAAAAATACGGATCGCTAAAAAAAATAACCCCAAAAACAAAATTAAACCCACCGCCATCTTCCACAAACGGCCGGATTTGTCTAGTGTATCACCACAATAAGCGCAAAACGAGCTGGCCGCAAGAATTTGCTTTTGACATGCGGGGCATGTCATCACGCCTTCACGTTTCTCGCGATCATCCCATTTCTTGGCCAAACGCGCGGGAACTTCTTCCTCTTTCGGTGGCAAAAAATCCGGTTCGTCGTCGTCAAACATCAGGAAATCATTTTTGCGATCTTTAAAAAATTCATCAAAATTTTCCGGCAATTCAAATGCAACTCGGACTCGGTTTCGGACATATCCCGAAGCAACTTTTGAGAATCCACCGTTTTCAAATCCGCGTCTTCTTTTATCCAGGACGAAAGCAAACGCCTCGTAATTTCAAGATGTCCCTGCAGTCCGTAAACCAAATTGCGAATTTTCACAATTTGATTGCGGCACGTTTTCCCCTCGGCCAAAAGAACCATGGAATTATCTAACTCCACGGTTTCTCCGTGCAACTGAAAAATAGGAAACTGCTCCGGAAGCCCCTCCAACAAAGGATCTTTCCGCGCTGCCGGCGTCAAATCACACGTAAACGAATTTCCCCCATCCATCCTAAGCCCAATTTCTTTAACCGGATTGCGAATAACCTGTCCTCCGGCAGCTTTGACAAGCGTTTGCAGCCCCAGACAAATACCCAAACAAGGAATGTTCTTTTTAAGCAGCATTCGTAGCCAGCTTAAAAGCGCGCGCATCGAATCCGTCTGATCATTCGCGCTCATGGGGCCACCCAAGATAATGACGGCATCCCGCGCCCCAACATCCGGCAAAGAATGCGGCAATTGAGCGTCACGAATTTCAAAAGGGACAGACCATTCTTTCAGCAGATCCAGAAAAAATCCCGGGTCTTCCCGGCTTTCATTTTGAATAAACCAAACTTTGCTTTGAGGAGAAATAACTTTAGTTAACGAGGACATGATCTTTGATCACGCGCGGTTCGGGCAAAGGCACAATAAACTGAACTCCACGACTTTGAAGATGACCGATCTTTCCCATAATTTCTTTGGCAAAATTCCAGGCAAAAATCAAAACATAATCCGTCGGTTTTGATTCCAAATACGCGCTCGGGACAATCGGTATGCAGCCGCCGGTTGCTCCTTCGGAAGCAGAGGCAGACACATTCTGGCCGCCCGGAACATATCTTCCCTGCTTGAGCGGATTATCATCAACGATGTAATCAATTTGCTTCGTGGTTAAACCGCAAAAATTGATAATCGTGGTGGCTTTTGCCGGCGCGCCATAACCGCTGATAGTTTTGCCTTCTGCTTTTAATTGTGCAAGCAAGGTATTCAGATTTTTTTTAAAATTTAAAACCCGTGCCGCAAATTTTTCATACACGCCGTTTTCGAGACACCCCTTATTCTTTTCAAGATTTGTCAATTCACTGACAATCGGCTGAATCGCGTAAGACGCCTTTTGCTTGCAAATAAAAACACGCAAAGAGCCTCCGTGCGAACTGACTTTTTGCACATCAAATATATGCGCGCCGTATTGGTTCATTAAAAAGTTGAGCGCAGTCACACCGATATACGAAACATGCTCGTGATAAATCATGTCAAAAAGCATTTCATCGAGCATGGTGACAAGATACGGAAACTCGATCACAAAAAATCCCTGATCGTCCAAAAGGCTAAAAACATTCCGGCAAACGGACTGAATGTCATCAATATGCGCGAAAACATTATTTGCGCTGATGGCATGCGCTTTCCCGTATTTTTGAATAATTTCCCGGACACATACTTCATCAAAATAACGGTTTAAAGTCGGACGGCCTTCCGCGTTAGCCTGTTTTGCCAAATTAATCGCGGGATCCACGCCCACCGCTTTCATTCCTTCATTCATATAGCAAGAAACCAAAAGACCGTCATTGCTGCCAATATCCACCGCGACGGGATTTTTGACGCCGGCTAATTTGCTTTTAACGGTATGCGCGTAAGCGGCAAAATGCTCGCGGAAGGTTTTTGTGGTTGAGCTGACATAAAGATAATCTTCAAACATCAATTTCGCCGGAACGGCATGCGCAAGCTGAACCAAATGACATTTCTGACATTTTACAAGCTGCAGCGGACAGGTAAAAAGCGGCTTATTCAAATCTTCTTTGCGCGGAAGATTATTCGCAAGCGGATGATTCGTTCCTAAATCAAGAAACGGCTTCCCTAAATCAGAATTGCAATACCGGCACTTTGTTTTTTGATGATTTTCCATTTTTATGCTCTTTATGACGTGGGCGGAGTAATAATTTGAGTCACCTTACTATGCCGCACCACAATGTGACTACCGCTTTGCAAAGCAATTCTATCAAGTAAAACCTGAATCATAATATCGGCGACAAACGCGGGTGTTTGCTGCCGCGCGGCGTCTTCCAATCCGAATAAATCCGAGCGCATTTTGGTATTCATGCCTCCGGGGCATACGGTTACGGCTTTCAGCCAATCCGGATTTTCTTTCGCCAAGGCTTCGGTTATCGCCAAAACTCCGAATTTGCTCGCGGAATAACCCGCGAGACGCGGCACAGCACGCACTCCTGCCATTGAAGAAATATTCATCACCACCGGCTTCGAACCCAGTTTAAGCAAGGGCAAAGCCGCGCGGCACATCAAAAAAACAGATATCAGATTGACGCGCAAATGCGTTTCAAATTCCTTAAGAGATTCTGTTTCAATAGGCTGAAGCCGGCCGCCATAAGCGGCGCTGTTGACGAGCAAATCAATGCGCGGAGTTATTTTTTTTACCGCGGTAAAAAGTTTTTTAACTTTGTCTTCACGGGAAACATCAGCTTCGAGCAAATAAAAGTTTTCGGCGGAAATTCTTTTTTTCGCGGCAGGCCACGACTTCTTTGTAAGACTGACGCCAATGACGACATATCCGAGCTCAATCAAGCGTTCGGCTAACTCTATTCCGAGTCCGCGCGAACATCCCGTGACTAAAGCAAACTTTTTATCTGACTGCGTCACTTATTTCGCTTGTTTCAGCTTTTGATTGAGATAGCCACCCTCAATCACAGGGTAAGCAATCGTGTCACTTTCGTATTTACCGTCTTCACGCATACGGGTCGTAATGGCGAGAAAAACAGAGTCTTCGGTGAATTTTTGCGCGTGCGCGACAAGCGGCGGAGTTTTCACAATATCGCCCGGCTTGACTTTGATAATTTTCATTTCTTCTGGCTTGTTGAGCGGGCAGGAATAGCTGTCGTAAGCACCGCTCACCAGGTAAATATACTGCAAATCTTCTTTATGATAATGATTCGCGCGCACCGACCCTTTTTTAGAAGTGATCAATGCAATGTGACGGGATTCCCCTTCAAAAACATTGTAAATATCACCGCGATCATCGTGAAAAGCTGAACCTATATGTTTTACTGTCTCGAGTTCCATAAATATTCCCTTCTATTATTTTTCTGAAAACCAGGTGATCGTGCGTTTTAGTCCCGTATCCAAGTCATAACGCGGTTTGAATCCCGTTAATTTTGTGATCTTTGAAATATCCGGACAACGGCGTTTCGGATCGCTGTTAGCGTAAACTTCATGCGGCGGATCAATATTAACGATATCCACCTTAAAAGACATATTCTTAACCACTTTTTGCGCTAATTCTTTGACAGATATTTCAGGATCCGGATTTCCGATATTAAAAGGTTCCCCGCTGACATCGCAAAACAATACGCGAAAAATACCTTCGATTTGATCGCTGATATAACAGAAAGAACGTGTATTGCGTCCTTCACCGTGAATCGGAAGCGGCTCTTTGCGCAGCGCATGCTCAATAAAATTAGGAAGCACACGGTAATCATCGGGGCGAATACCGGGGCCATAAACGTTAAAAGGCCGAACCATTTTTACAGGCACGCCATAAACATTCCAATACGCCTCGCACATGGTCTCGCCGAAGCGTTTGGATTCGTCGTAACAGGCACGCGCCCCCAAAACAGACACATTCCCGCGATAATCTTCTTTGGTCGGAACATGTTTCGGATCCGGATCGCCGTAAACTTCGCTTGAACTCATAAAAATAAAGCTTTTCACTTCTTTCGCGCGCGCAAGCTCGAGCATATGCCGCGTTCCGATTGTTCCGACATCCATCGTCTCAATCGGAAATTTGGTGTAATAAGCGGGAGACGCGATCCCCGCGGCGTGAATGATATAGTCAATCGGCTCTTCTGTTTGAAAAGAATTAATCACGTTGTGGCGGATAAATTTGATATTTTGATCGGAAATGATTTCCTGCTCATAACCCGTGATAAAGTTATCAAGCAAAATGGCTTTCAACGGTTCGGTCAAAACCTTCTCGTTGAGATGTTTCAGCAAAAGTACAATATACTTGCCTAAAAACCCGCCCGCGCCGGTCAAAAGAAAAGTCTTTCCCGAAAAAAACTTATGATAGGATTTGAGCGATTTTGCGAGCTGCTCAATGTCTTCCTGGATGATTTTTGATTTTACGTTACGCTTCATAAACCGCCTTTTAATAATTGCAAGGCGGGCATTATAACGGCGCCTCCCGACTCACGCAACTATCAATAGCTTGACACTTTTCAATCCCTGGACACAAAATAAACCATGCAATGGAATCAAATTTACGACAAACACAGAAAAATTATATTTTTTCTGCTCGCTCTCGCGATCGTCATCATAGGAATTAACACCGTTTTGCGCGCAGCCTTCTTTACGGTTTCCCGCACCGATCTGACTGTCTACATTCGCGCCGCGCAGGCCGTCTGGAATCACGAAAACATTTATGCCGTCGAAAACATCCGGCATTGGCATTACGTCTATTTACCTCTGCTCGCCATTCTGATGGTGCCTTTCGCTTTTCTTCCGCTCGGGCTCAGCTCCGCGCTTTGGTATTCAATTTCCATGGGGGCATTAATCGGAACATGCAAAGGTCTGGCATCATTCTTTGAAAGCAAAAACACGCGGTTTTGGATTCCATTCACCTGCATCATCGTAGCCATCCCTCCGCTTTTGAACACTTTAACCCGTGGACAACTCGGTACCCTCAGCCTGTATCTAACCCTGCTTCCTTTCTTATTGGATCAGCGCGGGAAAAAATTTTCAGCCGGATTTATTTTAGGTTTCGGAATTATTTTAAAAATGAGCCCGCTCATGATTCTTCCGTTTTACTTTCTTTTACAAAAAAATTGGCGGGCTCTGGCAGGATGCATTTGCGGCGGACTTGTGTTCGGAATTATCCTCCCTGCATTTGTTTTCGGCCCATCACTAAGCTTCGAATATTTAAAAACTTATTTTCACACGATCGCGGAAGCGTCAAGCGACAGAGTTCGGCAAAGTTATCTTTGGGATGAGCTATTCACACCTTTCGCTTCCGATAATCAATCCTTTTTCGCCCTATTCACCCGGTTCTATTGGAAAAATGAAATCAATTTTCTTTGGAAATCCAATCTGGTGTCACGTCTCAGCAATTTGGGCCTGATGGCTTCTTTGATGGCAGGAATCACCGGAGCTTATTTTTTTAAATCTAAAAATTCAGTTTTAGCGGCCGCGGCAAGTAAATCAAAATTTGATTTTGTTATTTTTAGCTTACTTTCATGCGTTATGCTTTTTACTTCGCCTATCACGCAACCACACCATTACACCCCGCTTGTTTTACTGGCCGCCTCTTCATTTTTGATTATGAGATCAAACCGAAACCTCCGTGGTATTCTCATTTCGGCGATGGTGATCAGTTTAACCGGATTTTCTGTCGGTATCCTTTTTGAACCTTACGCGCTTGCCGGCTGGCCCTTTTGGTCTTCGCTTTTCTTTTGGATCACGGTGCTTGTGTCTTTGCTTCGAAAAACTTAGACGAAAACTTTTTCCTCGTG
>CAZSVD010000204.1:0-3649 GCA_964610145.1 uncultured bacterium
GGCAAACGCGTTCATGAACGGTCGCGGATATGTCACACCTGACGACATCAAAGAAATCGGAATGGATGTGCTGCGTCATCGCGTGCTCGTCACGTATGAAGCGGAAGCGGAAAATTTAAAATCAGAAGATATCATTCGTAAAATTTTTGATCAGGTGGAAGTTCCTTGAGCACTATTCTTGGGTTAATGAATTATTTAAAATATTTTTGATTCATGAACACCGCAGAAATAATCAAAAAAGTCCGAAAGATTGAAATTCACACCACCAAGCTTGTTAATGACATGTTTGGCGGAGAGTATCAATCCGTATTCAAAGGACAGGGAATTGAGTTTGCGGATGTTCGCGAATATGTCCCCGGCGACGATATCCGTACGATTGACTGGAATGTTACCGCTCGATCCGACAAGGCTTTTATTAAAAAGTATGTTGAAGAACGCGAGCTTACCGTTATTTTTGCCGTTGATATGTCCGGATCTCAGCAATTCGGATCTCACTATAAACTGAAATCAGAAATTGCCGCTGAAATCACCGCGTTACTTTCTTTTTCGGCGGTTAAAAACCATGACAAAACCGGCCTTGTTATTTTTACGGATTCGGTGGAAAAGTTCGTCCCCGTCAAAAAGGGAAGAACTCATGTTTTGCGGGTTGTTCGCGAAATTCTAGGCTATCAAGCCCAAAGAAAGGGCACAAGCATTCAATCCGCCACAGAATTTCTTTCGCGAATTTTAACACGCACGGCCGTTATTTTTTTAATCTCGGACTTTATGGATCACAATTACGAAAAAGGACTCAAAGTTCTGAGCCAACGTCATGACGTTATTGCGATTCATATCAAAGATCCACTTGAAAGCACTCTACCCAAAGCCGGCATTGTTGAACTCTATGACAATGAAAAAGGCAAAACGGTATTAATCGACAGCTCGTCGAGCCGAACGCGTAACGCTTTTGAACTCTCAGAAATGGTTCGTCTTGAACGCGTGGATCACTTATTTAAGCGTCTGGGAATTGATAAAATCAACATTTCATCGCATGAATCATATGTTGAGCCCCTGATACGCTTTTTCAAAAAACGCGAGGGGCGAGTTTGATGAGATTTTCACGCCGTTCTTTTCTCATATGCGCAATTTCATGCCTTGTATGTCTTTTGCCGTCTGCGCTTTCAGCAAAAGACGCTGCATCGACTTCAGCAATATCCGCGCGCGCGGAAGCAAATAAAGCAAACGTGACCATTGGCGAACCAATAACTCTGAAAATTGCTGTCCGCCATAAAAAAAATATTCAAATTCTGAATAGCTTGAGCGATCCGGAAATGCTGGGACTTGATGTTAAGGATTCAAAAGACTGGACGGATCAAGAAGGTCAATTTGAAATTATCGGAAGAACCATTACCGTCACATCATTTCAATTAGGAAACTACGTGGTTGATCCCATTGAAATTGCGTATCAAGTCGATAATCAGCCCGCTCAAACAATCAAAACAAATCCTGTTTATATTACCGTTAAAAGCGTCGCGGAAGGTGAAGAGAAAAGTGATATTCGCGATGTCAAAGGCGTCGTTAAACTTCCATACTTACTGACAAAATATGCCACCCCCGTAGGAATCACCGCCTTTTTAACGCTCCTTTTCGTTCTTTTCCTGCTTTACCGACGTAAGTACGGCATCAAAAATGAATCCGCTCAAATTGAAAGACTTTCTCCGGCCGAAGAAGCCATTCGCGATCTCCATGAGCTTTTCGATTCATCGCTGATCCGAGACGGCAAAGTTAAAAGCTACTACTTAAGATTCTCAGAAATTTTAAAAGTTTTCCTTGAAAAACAATTTGGAATTCAAGCCGCTGAAGCCACGACTTCCGAAATAGCGGCACTTATGAAGCGAGTCGACTTTGATACAGCCCCAAAACAGCAGCTTATTGAAATTTTACAGGCTACAGATTTTGCTAAATTTGCTAAATGGGTTCCGGCACCCGCGGACATTATAAATCTGAACAATCAAGCCGAAGCCGTTGTTATCGCTCTCTCGGCAAAGCAAGACAAACAGCCAGGGGAAACTCATGCAATTTCGTGACCCCTTGTTTTTCCTGCTTCTTCTCCTGATACCTGGATTTTTTTGGCTTGCCGGAAGAAACCAAAAAGTATGGATGCCATTTTCAAATCTATCTTCCAGAGAACTGCCTTCCGCATCACTTAGAATATTGCTTTATCGTTTACTTCCAATTCTAAGGTTCATTGTCTTAACATTATTTATTACCGCATTGGCTCGACCGGTTCAACCCCTGGCAGAAAAGGATTTTGAAACACAGGGAATTGATATTGTCATTGCCCTGGACATCTCAGGATCCATGCTCGCGGAAGACTTTAAACCTGAAAACCGCCTTTTTGTCGCAAAAGAGGAGGCTAAGAAGTTTATTAACGGACGTCAAAACGATCGCATCGGCTTGGTGATTTTTGCAAAAAAAGCTTTTTCTCAATGTCCCTTAACATTGGATTATAAAATTCTAAACCACCTCGTTGATGAAGTTCAAATCGGCATGATCGATGACGGCACCGCTATCGGCATGGGTCTTGCCACAGCCGTAAACCGCCTTAAAAGCAGCACCGCAAAAAGCAAAGTTGTTATTCTATTAACAGATGGTGACAATAATGCGGGCAATATTGATCCTGTCACAGCTGCTGAGCTGGCAAAAACTTTCGGAATTAAGGTCTATACCATCGGGGTTGGGCGCGGCGGACTGGTTGATTTTCCCGTGATGGATCCTCTTTTTGGGAAAAGGTACGTACAGGTACAAATGGATGTCGATGAATTCACTCTTAAACGCGTCGCTGATATTACCGAGGGTCAGTTTTTCCGCGCCCGCGACACCGAGTCCTTGCACCAGATTTACACAACCATCGACAAGATGGAAAAAACTGAGGTCAAAGTTCATTTATACAAAAGCTATAATGAACTCTTTAAATTTTTTCTCATTCCGGCCGTTTTGCTTTTGTTTCTTGAGCTTGCGTTGAGTCGAACCATTTTACTGAAGGTGCCTTAATGCAATTCTACGCGGCAAGCTTTCTTAATTTGCTCTGGCTAGCTCCCGTTCTTGCTATTTTATTTATTCTCTCGGGATGGCTTACGGAAAAGCGCGTTCGCTCATTTCTTAAAACAGGAGAAATCAGGTCAAAGCTTCTTTCGCATTATGCAAAAGCTGAATGGCCGTTACGGGCGACATTTCTTTTGACCGCCTTCATTTTTTCTGTGCTTGCTTTATCGCAACCGCAATGGGGAGAGGAAAAGAAGAAAATTGAACGCAAAGGCGTAGATATCGTCTTTATGTTAGACGTCTCTACCAGCATGCTTGCCGAAGACATCAAACCCAGCCGGGTTCAAAAAGCAAAGTTTGAAATCGAATCGTTCGTCAGGGAACTCAAAGGCGACAGAATCGGAATGCTTACATTCGCGGGGTCCAGCTTCATGCAAACCCCGCTCACGCTCGACTATTCTGCCTTTTTGTTGTTTCTCTCCGGTGTTGATGTTGGCCACGTTCCCGACCCGGGAACCGCGCTAGGCCCGGCCATCCAAAAAGCCATTGAGGCTTTCCCTGAAGAAAAGGGCAAATACCACGCATTGGTCGTCTTTTCGGACGGGGAAGACCATGAAATGCAAAT
>CAZSVD010000205.1:0-2160 GCA_964610145.1 uncultured bacterium
CGTTATTTTAGACGAAATCCGTAAAAGGGCTCATGAGCGTATTACCAAAGCCTATGGTGAAGGTGATTTTTCGTGAATCAAAATAATAAGCATCGCGTACCAAGGCATCGAAGACGGAAAAGTTCGTTTGCCCAAACCTCCCATTTTAGAAAAAGCACCGGAACAGTGTTTTTGGTCGGTGCCGGTCCGGGAGATCCGGGGCTTTTGACATTACGCGGATATGAAGCATTAAAGCAGGCTGATGTCGTGCTTTATGATGCACTTGTGCATTCTGTGGTGGTTGATTTCGCTGTCAACGCCGAGAAAATTTTTGTCGGGAAATCACAATTAGCTTCTGCGGTTTCGCCGCACTCGGCGGGACGTAAACACTGCCTGGCTCCCGATCAGGATGAAATTAACCGCAAAATGGTTGAACTCGCACAACAGGGAAAAAGAGTGGTGCGCCTGAAAGGCGGCGATCCTTTTATTTTTGGGCGTGGCGGCGAAGAAGCCGGCTATTTGAAGCAAAACGGAATTCGATTTGAAATTATTCCCGGTGTCAGCGCGGGAAATGCCGTGCCTGCTTTTGCCGGAATTCCCGTAACGGACAGGCGTTTAGCTTCCGCCGTTGTTTTTGTGACCGCGCATGAAAATCCCGAAAAGCAGCACGCTGTCGTGGATTGGAAAAAGCTCGCGCAGCTTCAGGCGACTTTGGTTTGTTTTATGGGCGTTAAAAGTTTGCCGCGAGTCAGCAAAGAATTGATGCAGGCCGGAAAATCGGCCGCAACTCCGGCATGTGTGATTGAGTGGGGATCTCTCGCACGTCAGCGTGTGGTTGAGGGAACGCTTCAAAATATTGCTTCGCGCGCGTCAGATGAAAAGATTGAATCGCCCGCGTTAACGGTTATCGGGGACGTGGTTAGTTTGCGTCAAACATTGGATTGGTTCGGCAAGCGGCCTTTAACGGGGAAACGAGTTTTGATTACGCGTGCCACATCCGATGCGGGACCGTTTCGCGGCATGCTTGAAAGCGAAGGTGCCGTTGTTTGTGAAGCGCCGATGATTAGAATCGAACCGCCGCGAAGCTGGGAACAATTTGACCGTGAAGTGAGTATGCATCTCGACCGTTCCGGGTGGATTTTATTTACAAGTATTCATGCGATTGACGCTTTCTTCGCGCGGCTTAAAGAATTGGGCCGGGATAGCCGTTCGCTCAGCAAATCCCGTGTCGCGGCAGTCGGCGATAAAACGGCGGAGGCATTGTGCGCGCGAGGGATTGAGCCGGATTTAATTCCGAAAGTTTTTCATTCGCGGGAATTGTTACGTGAGCTTCAGGAAAATTATTTTGTGCGCGGGCAAAAGTTTTTGTGGCCACGCGCGGATATCGCTCCCATGGATATTAAAACGGAGCTTGAAAAGGCCGGCGCCAGCGTGACGGATACCATTCTTTATCATACGGTTGCGGACCCGGAAGGGAAAAAGCGTGTTGCCCAGATCCTCGCGGAAAATTCCGTGGATTATGTTGTTTTTACAAGCGGCTCGGGAGTGAAAAACTTTTTTCAGGGTTTAGGCGAGCGCGGCGAAGGCAAAAATATATTGCAAAAGATAAAAGGGACCGTTGTCAGTATCGGTCCACAAACATCGCAGGCTTTACGAGAGTTTAAAGTTCCGATACTTGCCGAGGCCAAAGTTCATAATTTGGACGGATTGCTTCAAACTTTGATTGATCTCGCGCAAAAGAAGACCGGAGATAAAAACGTTCGCGGTGAAGAGATAAAAGGCGAGGTTAAGACAGAAGATGCGCCCGTGCCTCAGCCCGCAAAAGCAAAAACAATTCAAAGATCCGCTTCCGCCAAGCCGGTTTATCGCTCTTCCGCTTCGAGAACCCAAAGTTTTTCTCCGCGCCCTAAAAGAATAAAATAAAAAATTATTTTTTAAGATGGGTGCTTATTGTCGCGAAGCGACAACGAGCTTATCAACCCAATAGCCCAATTTTAAAAAGAATTCAATCGCAAGTTCCGTAGAGATGGTCTACGACCACAAGAGCGAGAACTGTTTAAAATTCATTTAGCTAATAATCACACGATGGTTAAATGCTGAATAAGGTGAGCAGATTTGTTTAAGTTCTGATCGCTGCGAAGCAGCGACAAGCCCAGTCCCCACCTAATCATTTCAAAGCGA
>CAZSVD010000206.1:0-3892 GCA_964610145.1 uncultured bacterium
AAAACCGCTGCCGCTTTCCGCTCGCATCAACTATAAAGTCACCGTCACGATGCATAGCTTGAGTGTATTTAGGGTCTTCCGTTGATCGTCCGACCATCACAATACGGCCGCCCGGTTTCAGTGCAGAATAAAGTTCGGTTAAACGCTGTTTAAGCGCTGTATCATCTAAATAATGCATCGAAAGATGCGCGAAAATCACATCAAACGATTCCGGTTTTAAATTCAAAGGCTCATTTAAATCCAACACTAACGGCGTACGGATATTATCAGAATATCCCTTCTCTTTTGCGATTGTCTGAATTCGATCGAGAGGCTCTTGAATCACATCTGCCGGCGTAACGTTATAACCATTTTTTGCAAAATAAAGCGTGTCATACCCCATCCATGCGCCCAAATCGAGAATATTCGCATGCTCGGGATATTCTTTTTCTTTCACCAGTTCTTCTGCCGATGGTGATACCGCGTACTCCGGATCAATCACGGGCGCAGCTACTTCCTTTGCAAATGTCTCGCTCCAAATTGAGGTTTGATTTCGCGATTCTGAGCGACCCACAAGACTATTCACCAGCTCTGTAAGCGGCGCTTGCCCCAAATGAGGATTCCATTTGAAATCGCGTGCGAAAGGCCCAAAATCGGAAACATTCCCTTTTTCTTTTAGATCCGGAAAAGCGTTAAATACCTTTTCATCAAAATGAACCGACATAATCGCCTTGCGGTCATTCAAAAGTCCCGACTGCCTAAGCATTTCATATGTAAATTGAATAAACAAACCATAGCCCTTCAAAGCCTTTTTGAGTTCATCCGCATTTTTGATTTTTGTGATAGCAAGATCCGGCTCGATCTGAATCCGCACGGGCTCATTTGCTGCTTTGTCAGGAAAAACAATATCGAAGCGTGAATATCCGAAATCCCCATACGGATTGAGCTTCCGGGTAGCTGTCACTGTCCGGAAAAATGCCTGTTTGTCTTCCGCTGATATCAAATGAGAAGCTAAAACAATTTCACGATGCGGAACTTGAATCGCCGTTCCATCATTTACTTTTTGTAATCGGGAAGCCATAACAAACCGTCCGACACCCTGCCTCCAGCTCATATCCCCGATCACCGCACGACTTCCCTTAGTATCAGCACCGGCGGATTCAACCATACGCCTCAACTCGCGTCCCGCCTCAGCCGCTTGATCATTTAATTCAGTTTCTCCGGTTTGGAATTCGCGAATGCGTTCAGGCAAAATATTCCTGTAGGAAGGTTTGGGCTGGGTATAGGCCAGCGTAAATGAAACACGACTGGTGCGAACAGGGCGAAACAAACCCGCCCAAGTTTCAATTTGTGCTAATTCAAATCCTGCGCCTGCCAACCAATCCTGTAACACATCGTCCTGAGAAAAATAACTTTTCCCTGGATTAAGAAACTGGCTTTGATACAGGAACGGATTGTTCCATACTTTAACCGCAGCCGGCTTGGCATACGCATTCCCGTAATGAGAAATAATTAATTTGCCGTTAGCTTTCAAGCGACTACGTGCCCAGGTCAGTATCTTAATGGGATCATGCAAATACATAATCCCCATTGAAATCACAACCGCATCAAATTGCCCGGCCTTTGGAAACGGGCCCTCTCCCTTAAATTGATTGAGATCAAATACCTCAAAGCCCCCATTTAAATGCTCATTTGCTCTGAGCGAATCTTCATTTAAACCCACGCCATAGATTGTGCGCTTGGCCGGTGAAAAACTTAATTCTTTTCCAGAAAATAAATCTAAAACGGTTCCGTCTTCAGAAATAAGCGGATCCATTTTGCGAATCATGTCGATTCGATCATCCACAAACATATAAAAATGTTGCGGATCTTTTTCAGTTTTTTTCCAGAAAGCAGTCCAATCCTCAATCGGCTGCTCGGGCAAAAATCGATCATCTATTTTCTGGGATTCATCGCGGCGCGATTCAGAGCGAGCGTTAAATTTCTCCGATAGACCTCGTTCGCTAAATGATTTCATCATCGCCGCTTGCGGCAATGACAATGCAAAGCTGCGGGAAGAATCTTCTACAATCCACCCCAAGCGATGTGTCAAAGCTTTTGACCCCAAAGACATGACATTCATCTCCATACCGTGTCCAACCTGACTATTCGAATCGGCGGCAATTTTAGTGATCACATCGATCATCAAATCTGGAATACCTTTAATGTCGCCCTTGTTGCCGATATGGCGATAGTAAGTTTCAATTTGAGGAATAAAGATTTGCGACTGCGCGGGGTGAAATCTAAGATTTTCGATCTGCATTCCGACAAAACCTTCAAGCCGCTCAATTCCTCCGGCCTCCGATACAACCGCGACATTGTCTTCGTTAATGTAGCTGAATTTCGGAAGATAGTTCAGCACGGCATCCGGATCACCCAAATCAGAATAAGGATTACGCTGGGGATCGTTCCGCCACGCAGTATCCGCTGCGATATCTTTTTTCCATGATGCCCAAAATTTCTTATACTCGGCTTCGCTGATTTTTTTAACAATAAACCGGCGATTTTCTTTTTTCAAACGAGCGGCGGCTTCATCCCCGAAATACTCCCGCATTTCCTTTTCAGTAAGCTCATACCCTTTCCCCAGCACTTTTGAAAATACAGCATCAAACCCAAGATTCTCTGCTCCGCTAGCCTCTCCTAATCTTGATTCGGAGCGAAATGTCGCAAAAGACTCTCGGATCGTTTGCAGTTTAGGAAGCAACTCATCTGCGATCAAAATTCCGTCGGCCGGGTCAAGCTGCAGGTCGCTTTCCCAACGGCGCAACAGCTGTGTCACGGTCTTATAGCGGCGAGCGAGTCGCGAAATACGGAAATCTTCTTCTTCAAAGTTTTGAGATTTTTTCTCAAGCACTCGACCAAAATAAATATTCATGCGCAGCAAATAAGATAAAATCGCGGCTTTGCGTAATGCTTCAGAATCAGAACTCGTATTGGAACCTTGTTTTAACCGTTGCACAAAAAGATCCGCATATAAAGACCAGTCTGCCGGGCGCGTCCACTGTGATTTAATCGCAGTCCTGAATTTGATAATAGCCGCTTCACGATTATGCTTACCGGGCTTCAGCTCGACGAGTCGTTCGGAAAGTTCTTCCTTCAATGTTTCATCACTAAGTGCTTTGTCGAAATAGTCGATTAATTCCGCGAGTTTTCTTTCAGCAGGCTCGCTTCGGTTTAAACGTTTATGAAACTGTATTAAAAACTGGGGGTTATCACTTGCCAGCTGTCCCACCATCGCCAGAAAGACAATTGACGGATCTTCAAACCCTTTTAATTGCGCGATACGAGCTCCAATTTCGGCGATATAAACGTAGCGTTGGTTTCCATGTCCAATTCGATAAATCTCTCGGGTTAGTAATTTAAAAGCTTGTCTCAGAGTACGCTGCTCTTTTGGATTACGATCGGCTCGAATAAATAAATTTTTTTCTATAATCTGAACATATCCCCAATAAAGATTTTGATTCGAGCGCACCGTCTCCGGCACCTGACTGAAGACATGCCTAAAAAAGAATTCGTAATAAAGCCTTTTAACCGGCTTATCGAAGAAATTACCCGCTAAAGTCGAACGGAGTTTCAACATCACCGCAAAAACCCCCACCGACAACAAAATTTCAGTCCCTTGACTCAAAGTCACCGCGAGCAAAGTGTCAAAGCTTTTCTCAAGGGAAGGTCCGATATATTGCCGCATCGCAAAATAAATCGAATAAATGCCCGCCACTCTCAGCAAATTACGGATACCGCTTTGCAGAAACATGTAAACCAAAAAGCGATCGAATTGATAGAAACGCATCAATAGCCGTTCATAGCGAAAAAACCGGTCAACACCCGAGGATTTAAACACCGAGTGCAGCGAGTACTGTCCCGCGCTGTATTG
>CAZSVD010000207.1:0-2115 GCA_964610145.1 uncultured bacterium
ACAGGCCGCGGTTGTGAAAAAGTACGGTCAATCCGCTCATTTTGACCTCGTGTTTCACGGTGGTTCCGGTTCGACGATCGAAGAAATTCATGAAACATTGAATTACGGCGTGATTAAAATGAATGTGGATACGGACACGCAATATGCTTTCACTCGTCCGATTGTAGATCAAATGTTCAAGAACTATGACGGTGTTTTGAGAATTGAAGGCGATGTGGGAAATAAAAAAGTTTATGACCCTCGCAGCTATCTTAAAAAAGCTGAAGAAGGGATGGCGAAGCGCATTCAACAAGCTTGCGATGAATTGAAAGCTTCGGGCAAGACTCTTGCCGCTTCCGCTCCGGTTGCGGTTGGCGTCTAAAGTATTTATTTTAAAAACCCCCAGCCTTAGGGCTGGGGGTTTTTCTTTTCAAGGTGATTTGTGAATAAAAGAAATTTGGGCCGGATAGGTTTGAATGTCCCTGAAATAGGAATGGGCTGTTGGGCGATTGGCGGCGTTGGATATGGTCCCGTAAGCGAAGCGGATGCTCTTCAGGCTTTGGAAGCGGCCTGGAATAGTGGTGTGCGCTTTTTTGATACCGCGGATACTTATGGCGAAGGACGCAGTGAAAAGTTGATCGGACAGTTTTTAAAATCAAAGTCCCGCGATGAGGCGGTGATTGCCACGAAAGCCGGCTGGGATTTTTACCACGGCGGACATAAAAAAAATTTTGATCCGGATTATTTGCGGTTTGCGTGTGATGAAAGTTTGAAACGTTTAGGTGTGGATCACGTTGATTTTTTACAATTGCATAATCCAAAGCTAGAGATGCTTAAAAAAGGCGAAGCTTTTGAAACGGTTCTCAAATTAAAGAAGGCAGGCAAAATTCGTTTCGCCGGTCTTTCGCTGCATACAACGGAAGAAGCACTTTGGGCTTTAGAAAATATGAAGGAAATGGATTCGCTGCAGGTTATTTATAATATTTTAGACCAGCGCATGCGGTTTGAAGTTTTTCCGCTGGCTGAAAAGAAGAATGTTGCGATTATTGTGAGAGAGCCTTTAGCCAGCGGAATGCTTTCCGGGAAATACACGGGGGAGCATGTTTTTTTGAAAGAGGATCATCGCCGGCGTTATTCTCAGGAAAAGATGAAAGCGGATTGCGAGAAAATTAAGCAAGTAGGAGAGCTTTTGCATGGAGCTCCGGTTACCCTTGCTCAGGCTGCTTTGGAGTTTGTTCTAAGTGAGCCTTCCGTCAGCGTGGTGATTCCGGGCGCAAAAAGTGCTGAGCAGGTCGGGTGGAATGTGACGGCGGCTCAAACAACCCATCTTCGTTCTGATACAGTCGCAGACTTAAAGCGTTTGTTTGAAATTGAGCCCCTTTTTAGCGAGCATTTGTTGCCTTCCTGAATGCTTGGGGCGGTAAAAAATGCCTTTGCAAATCGTCGTTTTTCAATAGAATAAGGTTCCATGCGGTGATTTAAGGGACATCTTGCTGCCGCGGGTTTGGAAACAGCTAAAAAGTCCTGCGGGTTTATCCCTAAGAGTTATAGACGAACCCGAGGATTTTATCTTCGGGTTTTTTCGTCTCTGGGAAATATTAAGGAGATCGTGGTAATGGATTTGACGCCGGAACAATTAATTAGGTATAGCCGCCATTTTATTTTGCCCAATGTAGGCGAAGCGGGACAAAAAAAGCTTTTAGCTTCCAAGGTTTTGATTATCGGAACCGGCGGATTAGGTTCACCGCTTGCGCTTTATCTTTCCGCGGCCGGAGTCGGAACAATCGGACTTGTTGATTTTGATACGGTTGATTTATCTAATCTTCAGCGTCAGGTGATTTTCGCGGAAAGCGATATTGATACCCCTAAGGTTGATGCCGCAGCGAAACGTTTGCGCCAAATGAATTCTGATCTCAAAATTATTAAACACAACGAACGCATCACGAGCGCGAACGCGCTTGAGATCATCAAAAATTACGACATCGTGATTGACGGTACGGATAATTTTCCGACACGCTATTTAACAAACGATGCTTGTGTGCTTTTGAAAAAGCCCAATGTGTACGGATCGATTTATCGCTTTGACGGCCTGGTTACGGTTTTTTCCGGAAAAACGGCAGCGGGCGAAGAAGGTCC
>CAZSVD010000208.1:0-3299 GCA_964610145.1 uncultured bacterium
ATCCAATAATGTCCGCCCCATCCACCCTGCGCGGCCAAATCACCGTAATTGAATTTGAATCCCTGAAAATAATGTGCCGTATCAAACAAAGTTGTATCCCCAACCTGCAAATTATTCAATGGGCCTTCAAACTGCATATGACTGAAGACCGAAGTGGATTTATCAGCAAACTCGGGTGGTAATGCCGGCGTTGCGCTCGTTTTGGAAATGAACGCGCTCATCGCCTGACTCAATTTGTCATAAAGCGTATTGAATCCAAGCTCCAAATTTCGGTTACGTAAAAAAGCTTTAAAATAATCGGGGCCGGTTCCCGCAAGGCCCAAAACAGTCGACCCAATATCCACTCCGATATAAGACTGCACCACTTCTGAATTTGAACGTGCCGCATCGTAGAAACCGTAAGTACCTTCTATGTTGAGTTGTTTCCCGATCGCCTCAAGCCACGACATAACCAATTGAGGGTTCACTTGATATGCCGATGCAAGCGCATAAATAGAACCCGTATCCATCAAAAGGCCGCTGGCCTGATGAATCGGACTTTCCGCAAGCACTCCGACGCCCATCGCTCCCACATATCCTTCGCCGGGAGCATGGCTTGCCGAAACAATTCCCGGAATATGATTTTGCGCCGAGTAATCCAGATATGACAACAATCCATTGTAAAGAGCGTTACGCGTACCGATGAAATCACTTTCACGCACAAATAAACCCGGCCAAAAAAGTTGGAAAGCGCCGCCATCCCAGCTCCCCATATTCGTAATAGTTTGATTATTACGATCCGTATAATTCGGAGCGTAAAAAAACTCATGCCCCGAATTCGGCAAAATGTTATCCCACGCGGTGGCGGGAATATCACTGCCATAATACGTCTTTAAAAATGCGATCGCCGGACGAAACTCAACGGCAACACGGTTAACCCATGCATCATAGGTTCCGGTCGCGGTGTTAAATCCTTGCGCGAACAACCCGAAGCGCTGTGTCGCAAGATCGACATATCCCGGCTTTTGATTATTCAAGAAGGTTGTAACTTTTGTGGAAATTTGCGAACCGGATGTCGCGTCAGCCCCTGTCAAACCGGCTGATTCAATAGCACCTGACATCGAAGCAATACTCATCACTAAATTAGCGTTATCAATGAAATTAAACATGGTTGAGGCGGGTGAAACCGGGCTCAAATTCATCCATGGCAGCAAACCCTTCCAGCCATAAGTTGTTTGGATGCTCAACACCTGATCAAGCACGGCATTAATTTCAGCAAGCGCCTGGGTGCGTGTCATGCCGTTGGAAATATTTCCTTTCACAACATCACTCAAAATCTGTAAATAGAACCCAATTAATGTCGGCTGAGTAAAAGTTGCGCCGATATGGTCGTACGGTAAATGGGTTGCGGAATCGATTCCGACCCCACTCTTAAAGTAGTCCAGTCCCTGACTCACTAAATCCGTTTTAACTTGCGTTTGCGCGGCTGTAAATGCGGGAGCAGTATAACTAATGCCTTTGATCTGAATTTGCACAAGATCCGAAGGCAATCCTGACTTAAAGTTGTTGTCTTGAACAAATACAATTTCTTTGACCTTAGTGCGATCAAAACCCGCGGGCGCCAAGCCCAAATCCAAGATATAGTTTTGATAAACTACACTTAAATTTAAGTAGTATGTCGCAACATTTCCGTTTTGATCTTTGACTTCAACTCGCGTCAATTCATTTGCGCTTCCGCGCGCCGCTAAAACAAATTGTTGAGGCAAAGCAAACGCGGAATTATCCCCGTTTGCAATACGCGCAAAAGCAAATGCCGTGGCGCTGCTTTGCAAGTTATATTCATATTCCAACTCGGAAGTTGAAAGCGCGGAAGCAGTCGCTGTTCCATTCGGACTACCCACAACCGTATTCCCTCCGCCTGAAGTCAATCCCGGTGCAGTTGTCAGCTGGGTTAAATTAGCCGGATTGAATGAAGAAACAGCAGCCTGATTCGCTCCAAAAAGAGGAACATCTCCTAACCTCACCTGCAAAGTTGCCGAATTGGTAATTTTTCCATTTTCAAGAACCAAATTGAAGTTGGTTACCTTTGTGAAATCAATTCCTAAAAATTGGGCAAGCGGAATCCGGTAAAACTGTTCCGTCGTCGTAATTCCGGAAAGAATCACAAAAGATTTGGCACCGTTAAAATCTTCAATCTCAAGCTTAATGTCCCCCGTACCTGCACTGAGTTTTAAGCCAAGCGTGATATTACCGGCGCTGGTCAAATCTTTTGATTCTTTGCCGGGCGTACCAAAGTCATCAAAAGTGACAATTGCTCCCGCGAAACTATTTACGGGGCTAACATCGTAAGTAACCGTGGAAACATTCGAACTAACTTTGGCCACATCGCCTTTAACCGCGGTCGCGCTCCCATCACTGTCAAACCCAACCATATCCTTAAATGCAAGATGACTCGTATCCGCGGTCGTCAAAGCAGGATCCGCAGCAACCGTGGTAATAAAATCACCCAAATGAATTTGCACACTGGCAACATTCGTAATTTGTCCATTTTGCGCAATTAAATTAAAGCCCACAACCTTGGTAAGATCGATACCTGAAAAGCTCGCAAGAGAAACACGGTAAAATTGCTCCGTCGTTGTAATTCCGGAAAGCATCACAAACGACTTAGCACCATTAAAATCCTCGAGCTCAAGCTTCAAATTTCCTGAGCCAGCACTAAGCTTTAACCCAAGAGTCAAATCACTGACTGCGGATAAATCCTTTGTCTCTTTTGTGAGAGTTGAATAATCATCAAACGTGCTGATCGCGCCGGCAAAACTATTCGCAACACTGACATCATAATTTAATGTCGAGAGACTAATGCTTTGCTTAACAACATCGCCCTTCACAGCGGCTCCCACGCCATCCTGATCAAAACCAACAACATCCTTAAATGTCAAATGACTGATATCCGCCAATGTTAGCGCAGGATTCTGCAGCACATTCAGGGTAAATGCGAGCCCCTTCGTCTCAACTGTATATGCGGTTGCGCCTGTCGTATCACTCACAAAATTAATCGCGGCAAGCGGCTGTACAAATCCCGTCAGATCAAATGTATAGTTCTGCTGTCCTGCGGCAAGTGTAAGCGTGAAGACTTTCTTAGCTCCCGCGGTGTTTTGAATTTCAACATTCAGTGTCTTACCCGCGGTTCCGTTCAGTGCGAGGATAAGCGTGTTTCCAACACTGGCTCCTGTTCCCACAAACGTATTCGTCGCGTCAAAATAGCCCCAGCTGATTGAGCTAAAGGTAAAGTCACCCGTATCAGGATTATTCGATGTCAC
>CAZSVD010000209.1:0-12326 GCA_964610145.1 uncultured bacterium
ACCATGCACGGTGAACAAGGCTATGGCCTTATTAATCTCAACTAATCGGGAAGGAGAAAACTATGAAACTTATTACAGCGATTATTCAGCCCGATAAATTGGATGAAGTGCGCGAGGCGCTTCATGCTGCTGAGATTACGCGTATCACGGTGAGCCGTTGTACGGGGCGCGGACATCAGGCCGGAGAAGAGCTTTATCGCGGACAATCCGTGATTCCGACTTTAATTCCTAAAGTACGCATTGATATCGCGTGCAATGAAGAATATGTGAATGTCGCGATTGACGCGATTTTGAAATCCGCACGGCATGGCGACGGAAAAATCGGGGACGGAAAGATTTTTGTCACCGCGCTTGAGCGCTGCATTCGTATTCGTACAGGAGAGTCCGGCGGGGTCGCGATTTAAGCTCGTGGATTTGCCAGTCAAAAACGCCCACTCTTTAAAAGAATGGGCGTTTTTAATTTACGCATTTTTTACATGAATAGAATTCGCTTTAAGATAGTCTCATCGGCATGAAAGTATTTTTATCCCTTTGTTTGATGTGTTTGGTTCCGAGCTTTGCTTTCGCTGAACCCCCGGCGCAGGCAACCCAGGTTTTGGAAGAAGAAAGTTGGGTTGAAACCGGGATGAAGGCCGTGCAGGCAAATCATCTTCAGGAAGCTTTGGCAGATTTTCGCCAGGCAAAAAAAATCAACCCGAATTTTGCTCCCGCCTATGTCGGAGAAGCGCAAGTGCTGACGGTTCAGAACGCCTGGGATGAGGCCATGGCGCTTTTGAATCGCGCCATTACGCTTTCACCAGAATTTGCGATTGCTTACCATAATCGCGGAATTCTTCATTATTATCGCAAAGAATATCTCGAGGCGCATGCCGATTTGCGAAAGGCGATTAATTTAGGTGAAACCGTAGATAAAGATTTGTTGTTTCAGGTTTGGGGTGCCGCTTTTCCGGGAGATGCCGCGCAGCTGATGACCGAACAAATTGCAAAGAATCCTTTGGATGGGGAGTCCTATCTGAATCGCGGGATTGCTTACTTTTATCAAAATAATTATCAAGCCGCTCTCAATGATTGGAAGAAGGCGAAAGAGCTTGGCGTGCATCCTGATGCCGGCATGTGGCAAGAGCTTGAAAAGCAAATTAAAACCGATAAGGGTTCAAAGCATGCGGCTGTCTAAGCTTTGGATTGCATCTTTGCTGATGGCGGCTGTTTTTGTCTTATCAGCATCCTTGGTTGACGCCGCGCCTAAGAACCATTCAAAAACATTAGTTCTCAAAGCACGGCTTTTTAAAGTAGATGCTTTTGAAGCTGAGTCAGTTGTGGATGCCTTGGACGCAACTTCCGCTCAAGGGCAACTTCCGACAGCGACCGTTTCATTTTTGGTGAAAGAGGTTTTACGCGGAGAGTTGCCGATGGTAAAGCGATCAGCTTCTGCGGATTCTCTTTTGGGACAAGCTAAAGATGCGGTCCATGAAAAAAGTTTTTTAAAGTTAGTAACTATGGATTTTGAGAATCCCGATGTTGAGCATCCTGAGCGTGCACGCTGGTTTTCAGTAGGAGTTCAAAGTCCGCTTGAGTCTTTTAAAATTCTGTCCTGGAAAGATCTGCCCAAAGAACCTTACCGGCTTGTTTTTGAAAAAGAGAGTGATGCGGCAGGATGGACTTTAACCTCCGCAGAAAAAGTATAATCCAAACAGGCTACTAGCTAACCAAACTACCCACTTTTCTTCTTCTTTTCGCCTGAGCATTATTGCTATTTCCTGCTTTGTTTTGCAGACTGTTCGGCTCAATCTTTACGCGTAATTTACCTCCCCCACACATGCTCTTTTCATGGGGCTGTTAGTCTTGTCTTGCAAACATAAAACAATTAAAAAAGATTTCAGCAAGATGATTTCAACCATTACAAAAAATAACCTAAAACTAAAGACGATAAGCCTTTGCTTGGTGGTTTTTTCTTTTTGGAACGCGGTGCTTCAGCCTGATACCGCGCTGGCTTTGCAGTCTACAATTTCAAGCCCTTTGGAAAGTTCTGCGCGCAACAAAGTTCATTTTCCCGAATTTGCCCGTGTGAAGTGGGTATCGACTCCAGCAGCGCGAACGAGCAAAGGAACGGTTTATCTTTTTCAAGACGCGCACACCTCGCTTCTCGCGCAGAAGCGTATCACACAGACTTTGCTGCAGCTCCGAAAACAAAAAGCGCTCGATGGATTGCTCGTGGAAGGCGCAACCGGAAAGTTAACGACAGAACGTTTTAATTCAAAGCCTGATTTGAGAACGGATGCTGCTTTTATTGAAAAACTTGAGCGGCAGGGTTATTTGCATGGTGCCGCGGCATATTATTTAGCTCAGCCGGATACCCCGTCTTGGGGTATGGAGTCTCCCGGGCTTTACCGGAAAAATGCGGATTTATTCCGCCGGGTATTCGGGTATCAGAAAAAAATTCAGCCCGTGATTTCGTTGTTTCAGGTGGAGTGGCAACGTTGGTTGAAAAACCATGTTCCGATGGAATATCAGGAATTCTTTTTAAGTTCGACTTCAAATCACACCGACGCGTCAGACCCGAGTTTTTTTAAACAGCTGATTCAGATTGCATCAGACTGCCTTAAAGTAAAATGGGGAATTCTTGATCAAAAGGAATGGCCCAATCTCATTCGGGTTCAGCGTCTATTGGAAATTCAAACGACGTTGCGTGGGGACAACGCGAATGCATCCTTTAAAAAATTAAGAAAATTGCTTCCGGCTGAATGGAAATCAAGGCTCGATAAAATTGAAATGAGCTTGAATGCGGATCGGGAGGTTTTGGTTCAGGAAGACGCGCGCTTTTACCGTGACTTTGCGGCGGATCTTGTGATGGAGCTTTCGCGCAGGAATCAGCCCGTGCTGGAATACCGGGCTTTTTTTGATTGGCTTGCGGCCGAAACTTTTCGCGGTGAAATTGATCCGGAAGGCTTGATTGATGAAATTGAGAAATTAGAAAACCAAATTTGGAAAACTTGGTTCCAAAAGACGGATGAGCAGAGTTGGATGAAGCTGGGTCGATTAGCTGTATTGCTGGATAAGGCCGGCCGCCTTGAGCTTTCGCGCCGGGATGTCCGCCAATTTCAAACTGCGGTGCGTTCGGGGGAATTTCAAGGTTGGGTTGAGCGTTTTGCCCCTGAACAAAAAGATTTGCTGATCTGCTTTTGCGTGCGGGTGATTCAGTTTTACGCGGCGGCCGAAAAACGCGAAGCCGGCTTTAAAGCAAGCATTCTGAAAATGCTTGAAACCCTTTCGAAAGCAAAAGGTTCAGGTCTGCCGCAAATCGCGGCGGTATTCGGCGGTTATCACAGAGAAGGGCTGCTTGAGGCGTTAAAAGCAAAAGATTTAGAAGTTGCGGTGGTAACGCCTCATTTAGAACGCATTGATCAGGATGTTGATTATTTGAATCGCATGCTCCAAACCTCGACGCTCGCGTTTGTTCCTGCGGTTGTGCAAAGCCCTACGGTTCTGCGTCAAATGGAGCCTGCTGCAAAGGCGGATGAGGCTGAACGGAATCTGGGCGCAAGCGGTTTGTTGGCCGTTGCGCTTGTCCGCAGTGAATCCAGAAATAAACAAGAGGTGGAAAAGCCTTCATTATCCGTAGCCGGAATGTCCCGCCGTGCTTTTGGCTGGATGGCATTGCTTTCAGTCTTGGCTCCGGTTGCAGCAACGGCAGAAGATGCTTTAGATAAATTGGTTGATGAGGTTGTTGCGGTTCAAAAAACAGGTTCCAAGTCTGCGATTGAAACAAGCGTGAAGAGTCCTATCTTTGCTGAAGAGACGCTTAAGATATCAAGTGCAAACGGAATGCAAGGTTTCCTCGGTGATATTTTAGAAAGAATTGACAGTCATTTGCCTGGGCAAGAATTGAAATGGCAGAGAGTCGCTTTGGAAGCTCAGAAGCAGAGAATTACCCGTATTTCAATTTTGGCGTCTTCAAGCAGCACGGGTCAAATAAGCGGCGGGCTCTCTATTTCATCAACGGGCTCTGGGGACAAGCTCGAGTTGACGGGCATTGGGAGTGATGCGGGAATATCCTTAGCGCTTAAAGCGATCGGTGTTTTGATAGATGAGATTTTCGTGAATCCGATCCGAAATAAATCCGACGCGGCTGCATTACATGCCGCGGATAAAACCTATGAAGCCAAGAGACTTGAGTTGGCGGGTGAAGTCGCGAAGCTGACGCTACATCTGCGTGCGGCCGAAGCGAAAAATGATATTTTTGAAACTTATATCGCCAATCTCAAAGCGGCCGAAGCCAAGTTAAGCGTTCTTGTCGCGGATAAGACGATGTCCGATTCTCAGTTGATGACGGTGCGCAGTTATCTCAATGAAGCTTTGGACGCGCGGGGTCAGCTGGAAATCGAAATGACTCAGGCGCGTGAAGGTCTTAAAATTTTACTCGGTGATTCATTTGATTTTAAATCGGTGCAGGCTCCAATTCCCGTTCGGGCTTGGCTGGATGCCGATACAGCCGGGAAGCAAAATAATTTAATCGCGTCCGCACAGAATCGTGCGGGAAGCACGTTTCAAGTTCAAGCGTCGCAATCCAGGGTGGAAGCTTCTCGCCTTGATGCGCAAGCTAAAAAAAGAGGTAATTGGTTTTCGGCGCTTTTTCGGCGTGGTTCGGCAAATGCTGAAAAAACCCGCCAGCAACTCGGACTTGATTCAGAGAAGCTTTCCAGAGATCCATCCGTTGCCGGAGCGCAGATTAGTGCCGAATCCGAGAGTGTTCAAATGGAAAGGCTGCGCTTGGAGCTGGGCGCGCTTGCGGCAGTTGAAGGGAAACGCTTTTTCGTCGCCCGTAATTCCCATGAGCGATGGCAAAAGCAAGTGTTTGACGAACAGCAATCTTGGAGTCACCGAGCGGCATTGACAGATACCTATGATTTAACCATGCTTGAACTTCAGCGACGTTTCTTTTTTGCCCAGCTTCGTGTGATGGATACGCGCGCCGTGATGAGCGGATCTGCCATTATTTGGACAGCAGCGGGCCTGGAAAGCCAAAGTGCAAGTTCGTCGAATTGGCTGAAGCCTGTTTTGCTTTCCGGTTTTTCTTCTCAAGGTTTCGGGCCGGCAGTTGAAGTGAGAAAGGCGAAACCGAGCCGGTCTGAAGCGCGCAATGCGATTAAGGCTATTTTGATCGCGGTGATAACTTACTTCACCGTATTTTGGAGCAGTGCAATGGCGCAACAGCCCGCGAAATTGAGCGGTCCCATCGGAGGCATCGTTTCATCGCTTCAGGCAACTCCGTGGGAAGATGAAGGGAAAGTGCATGTCTCTAGCGCTTCAGGTGATGCTGCGGCACTGTTTCATTTGAAAGTTCCTGAGATTGTTACGGTGGATGCATCCGGAAAAATCAGTCTGAGTGCGGACGGTTCACTTCGCTATCAAAATTTGAAAGAGGAGTTTCAAGCCGCATTAATAACGTATAAAAATCTGAAAGCGAGCGGTTCGAAAATTCTTGTGCTCTTGCCGCTTTATGAATCTCTTTTTCAAAAATGGCTTGAGTTTGATCGTTTTGAAAGAATTCTCGCGGCTTTAGACGCTGCAAAAAGTTCTGATTTTCAAATTCTGCAAGTTCATCCGGGAACTTATGAGACCAAGCAGCCGGTGCTCGATCTTGTTCCGACTCGAGTTGCGAAGGTTCAGCTGCGCGTTCCTCTTCATGTTGCGCTTCATTCTCAGGTGAAGATCAAAATTGGCGGTCAAGACGCTGTTTTATTGTCGCGTCCGCGTGTGCTGGATTTAGACGGCACGGGGGGAAGCGTGCTGGTTGAAATTACGGCTCTGACCGAAAAACCGCTTGATCTTCAAAATGAAGTTTCTTATCACGTCTGGTTTATTCCGGTTCAGGGATTGCGTCCTGTTTCTCACGGCGAGCCGGCCTGGCTTTCAGCCGATATTTCCGGAAAAAGAATTCAGCTTGATGTGGCATTGATGTTAAGAAAGCAATTATCCGTGCAGACACCTGATTTTGGATCGGTTTCGATTGCAGCGGGGACTTCTGCCGGAGCCGTTTCCGCGGACCAAAAATTAGGAAGTATTCCATCAGGGCGATCCAAGCTTGAGCAGTTTCTGCTTTTAGAGGCAAATGCATTGACTGTGATGGCGCAAGAGGCATTGCCATCCAGTGCTGTTTCAGGCGTTGTCACTTCCCAGGAAAGAGCGCGGCTTCAGGAGGTCGCAAACGGGAAGGGAGAGCAGGTTCGCCAGCAGTTATCGAGCGCTCGTGACTTAGTTGCGCCCGCAGCGGGTCAACTTGAGCTGACGCCTGAGTTTGCATCCGGTTTTCCTTTAAATGCGGGAGATGTTGCGGCAACAGTTTATGCCAATCAACTTGTTGTAACCTTTTCCTTAAGCGGGAACGATATCCCATTGGCTGGCGGATCTACGGTTACGGCGCAGCTTGTCGATGGAAGCACACTCGAAGGGAAAGTTCAGCCGATTAGTTCTTCGAAGACATCGCATGTGGATCAGCGTCAAGTCACGGTCGTCTTTAATTCACCCGTTCATTCAGCCGAACTGGATTGGAACTCACTTACGGACAACGGAAACTTGTCCGCGCAGCAATTATTTACTTACTTGGCAGGAGTTACCCAAGCTCAGTCGGGGCAACAGGGAATGTCGCATGCTTTGCAAAGCGGCGAATTTGCGGGAACCATCGGTGTGGCGGCTTCAGCAATACCACCCTCAAAAGATGTTCATGTGCCGCGTTTGTCAGAGCTCATAGCGCAGTCTTCCGATGCTGTTAAGGCGCATGAGCTTTTAAATAAACATAAAAAAGAATTAGTCGGTGCGGACGACTATCAAGATTTATTGAAATCGAAGCATTTAAGTTTAGTTTTTGAAAGCGTAAAAATTTTATTGCAGGATCGCGGAGATTGGGCAGAAGTGATGCGGGCATTGGTTTCCGCGAATCAAGCCGGAGAGCCCACTCGTACCCGCGCCATTTATGATGCTGTTTCGGCTGTTTTGATTTCGGGCGGTGATGAAGTTGAGTCGGGTTTGAAACGTTTAGGTTTGCAGATGCGCGCGGATGCAGATTTAAAAAATGCAGCGGAATCCTTTTTTTCTATTTTGATGGCGGATCGCGGGTTGAATGATCCTGCGGTGCGCCGTGTTTTAGATTCAGGTTTATTGACTTTACCGGAATGGGCTGATTTTTCTGCTGCGCTCAAACAAGCGGATCATGAGACTTTAAGAGCGCTCAGTCCAAGTCTTGCTGAGTTTGTTTGGCGGCGCTTGGCCGCAGATCAAATAGCAGGTATTTCAAAGTCAACCTACCTGAGTTCACTTATGAGCGGGCGTAATCCGCGCGACGCATTGGAATGGATGTGGGAAAGTTCGATTCAGAATAATTTGCTTTACGATATTTTACTGTCCAATGACCGCAATTTGCTTTTGCACGGGGTTTTACCCGCGCATGGATCCATGGTGCCGCTTTCGTCTGATTTGATTGATCCGTCTACAAAACAAACAACCTCGGTGCATGGTTCTGCGACATCGTCCTCTTTGACATTTTTAGAGGGAGTGATGGGTTCCCATCCCGCGACATGGGGAAGTTTCGAGCTCGATAAGGCAGAAAAACAGGCTGAAACAATTCAGGCTCAAATTGCAAGCGGTGATTTTAATTTGGCGATTTCAATGTTACATTCTCAAGCTTCGGAGAGCTTAAAAAAGACGGTGATCGCAGGGTTGAAAAAATCATCTACCGGAAGAATTCATTTTTTTCGCTGGCTGGGAGATAAAAACTCGGCAGCTTATTTGCCGAAAGCGGTGCGGAGTTATGGTCAAGATTCCTTATTGACCGATTTAGTTTCGGCGATTCAGAAAATTGAAGATGATGAAAAATCCGCTCATGCGGCCGGTTCAGAATCTGCCGGTAAATCAACGGCTCCTAAAAGATTTGCTGTGCTTTCAGCGTTGAGAGCGCTGCTGACTTCTCCGGATATGCCCATGTCAGGAGCTGATCATGGAAAAATGATGCGTGCCTTAATGGTCTTGATTCCCCACCCGATGGAGTTGGGGAGAATCGCGCAGGGGAAGAGTGCCTTGAGTGAAGAGGGGCGATTGATCGCAGATTTGTTTCCGGCTGAGATGGGCGGTTTTGCTTCTCGCGAACTTGCACGTCGCTCAGTTTTAGCTGCCGCAAATGATTATCCGAAGCGTGTTCAGGCTTTAACCGTGACTGGGCAAATTACTCCGGGTGCTAAAGCTAACGAAAAAGATGATCTGAGTGCACAAATGAGCGCCGGAAACTTTATACAGGCACCGGTTATTTCTTCAGGAAATGCAGATCAAATGCCGCAAGCGATAAAGACCGCAATTGCAAATAAGGCGACAGATAAAGATTTTAGTGAAAGTCTCAATTCTTCAGCGTCTGCGTTCTTTCATGCGTCACTCCAATCAGAGCGACCCGCAGCTCCGAGCCGTCTTCAGTCCAATGCGGTTGGGATTTTTTACGGATATGCTCGAAACGCGATTGGCTTTTTAGTTTTGGGTGTCTTTTCATGGCTCTTTTTTCGTCAGGCGATTGTAAAAGCGAAAAAGCTTAAAGCGATGAGCAAGGGAGAAGCGGTTCAGTTTTATGACAGCTTGCCTCTTTGGCAGGCCAAATTTAAGCAGGAGGTTTTAAGCTCCGGAGTCATGAATGAAAACGAGGGCAAGACGCGCGTTATTTACGCTTTGCAAGAGTGGAGCGAGGTTCTCGCGCAACCGCAGCCTGATTTTCAACGAATTGAAGAGCTGACGCGTCAGGTTTTTGGCTGGTCTAATTTAAATATGCGCATCGAAAACTTCAGAGGATTTCGCAACGATGACCGCAGCCGCGACAAGCTGATTATCTATGCTCTCACTTCTTTGACTTATCTCACTTTAAAAAAACTGAGCGAGTTGCCGAGATTTGATCAAAAGCAATCGGATGTTTACAAGTTCTTAAGAGTTCGATCTGAAAGACTTGTGATTTTTAGTTATATTTTATTTCAGCTTAAGAACTTAAAAGAAAATGAATCTTATAACGCGGTTGAGCCGAATATTGCCAATGACATTATTCAGCGTGAACGCCGAAAAGCGTATTCTTTTCAAAGACGTTTATGGCAACCGGTTCGAAGGGTTTATGCTTTAAATGTCGCATCGCGGAAAATCCGGGCGTCCTTGCGAGCTCTCGTAAATAATTATGCACAAATTTCTGCTCGAATCGGGGAGCCTGTCGCAGATAAGGATTTGCGGGAAATCAGCGGAGTGATTGAAGCTCAATATAGCCCAAGAGAAAGGTGGGGGGCTTCTCCGGATAATTCGATGGTGTCAGGAGACCGAAAGTTAGCGACGCGAATTTTTAACTTTGTTGCCGGAGTGGCCAGTCTTCCGATGATTTTCGGCCAAACCAATCTTCTGATCGCTCTTTTCGAACGAGCCGGATTTATGTTGGGTGGTGCGGAGCTGTTTTTCGCAAATTCCGTGCTGCTCTTTAGCACGTTTACTTTCATGTCGCATCTTTTTGCGAATTTGGCGAATTTGCATGATGTTCAAGCGGAAGAATTTATGAATCATCTTAGTCGCATTGACAGCCTCGTTGCTCAAATGCCTGCCGTCACAGCTTCAGCTGTTCCGTCGACGCAGTTTTTGCCTTTGCGGGCAAGCGTTCCCTCAATTCAACCCGTCAGTACAAACATTGTGCCGTCGACCGGCATTGCCTCGGTGGGGAGCCGGGTTGTGACGGCAAACCCAGTAGCGGTTGCGGCGAGCGTGGTTCAATCAGCTGTTCCTAACCTGGCGTCTCAAGCCCCCAAGACATGGCCTGAACGAATTAAAAGCTGGCAGGATGACATCGAAGTGAGCGCGCTTTTAGTGGTGGTTCAAAATTCTTCGGAAATACCGGCACAAGAAAAATATTGGACTCGAGTCTTAGCGCAACAGCAATTTCAAAAGCCATTGCGTTTCATGGTGCAGGGTGACTCTTCCAGGGAAGCAGCTCTGTTAGACGAATTGACGAGTTTGAATTTAACCGGAAAAGCAGGACGTGTAATTGTTTTATCCGCGGAAGGAAATTTGCAGTATCGGCTTATGCGTGAAAAGCAAATTGGATTCGCGCCTGCTGTTGTGGTTTCCCATGAACCGGTACAAGTAGAAAATGAAGCGTTGCCGGCATTGACGATGATGGATATTTCCACCGAACTTTCAAGTTTGCGAAATCCAGGATTTGACGGAATTTTAATTGCGCATGATTTGCCGGAAGGAACTTCGCCTGAAAAAAGAACGGCTATTGAAAAAACATATCGGGATGTTTTGGCTTTGTACGGTGTTCAGGTTCCGATTCAATTTGTGGATGTTCCGGGTGTTGCAAATGGCAATGGTCTTCCGGCTTTATCCATGATGGCTGCAGAAGCCGCATTTCGCGCAAAACTTGCGGCGACGAAAACAAATCCTAAACTTGTTGTACTTGAAGCTTACGGACCGCAGTATGATCCCTTCCGTTTGTTAGCAGGATCAACTTTTTTTTCTCTCACAGGAAATTTAGATTCTTTGGGTCGTCCCATTACGACAGGCGCATTAGCCCTTGCGCGAGCATCAATTGCGATGCGTGAAATGAACCGGGGGATGAATACGATGCGGTTCAAAACCGATACCGTGAACATGCACCGGGCTCAACCGGAACAGCCGGGCGAAATTAATTTAGCGACAGCACTGCTTCCCGCAAATAAAGCCGCAAAGTTAGGGGTGCCCATTTTTAGTCGCGGTGACTCAACTCGGCTTTATGGTTTTCTTGAAAAAGGGGCAAGAGACTTTCAAAGGCTTTATGCCGCTAAACTGGGCTTAACCCCGGATCAGGTGAATGATAAAACGTTAGTTCCCACTTTTACCGGAGATATTACGACGCATTTTTCACCTGAGCGTCAAAAGTTAATTGACCAATTAGTTTTGAAAACTCAAAAAAAATGGGAACAAGTTCTTGCGGAAAATCCGGGGTTTGAGTTTGATGAGGTTCTTGATTTTTGGGTTCCGCTGATTTTTGCGTCCAACGGTACGGCCGCCGATGGTGCTTTGAATGCCCTGCGTCTTTTTGTTAATCACCGTGCTGCTGTAACAAATAGTGGTATTACGCCATCTCAGACTGAAAATATTAATCGTCATCGGATTTACACAGATTTGTATTCACAGCTTTTCGAAGATGCGCGTGAAATTGGTTTTTCAATTCATGGTCAAACCGACAAACAAAGCTCCTTCCGCGATGTGCGCCGTCTTAAAGATTTGGTGCGTAGTTTGCGTGAGGCATCCAAACAGGGTTCTGCCGCGGTCAAGGCAGTGGAGCCCGGTCGGGTTATGACGATTGGGTTGAATGGCACTTCACCTGAAGCCGCTCTGAAAAGAACGGATGCCTTTATGTTGGCCGTTCCTTATCGACAAACAAAAGTGATGGTTTACGGCTCGCTTGATTCGTTCAAAAGCGGACGTTCGGACAGTATTGATTTGGGTATTCCTATTGAACGTATTTTAGGGAAGCAAGGCAGACCTCTTTTTGATGCAAGTATACCGGTTATTGATTTACCCCTTTTCCCCACAGGAGAACCGGTTCGTTCGCGCAATGAAACTTTTGCGGCATTACTCGATGGGAAGAGAATCAAGTTTCCGGCAGAGGATGCTGCGGGCATGCGGAAGCTGGGATATGTTTCTCTTCGCGATATTGCGGAAGGGTATGATCCGAGCCAGGGCGGAATGCAATCGCCGGCTTTTCAGCATTCAGCGCATATTCCCGGCAAACGCTCTGAGATCCGTCCCGGCGGAGCAGAATCAAAAAATTCTGTGCCGTCTGTTGTATCAAAATACGCATCCGAACAAGAAAGACATTCTCTTTCTCGTGATTCACACCCCAATCGCTCGGAATTACGAAAATTTATTCGTATGGTCAGAGATGGAACTTTTGTTGCCGCGATTATTGTGTTTTATGGAATTTTACCGGCGACAGCGCACGCCTTTATGATCGAGCGCTTTGCTTTTTATGCCCCTCAAATGATGAAGCCGGCATATCAATCCGACTTAGTTGTGCCCGAGGTATCGAAGTCGCTGCTTTCTGTCTTATCGAATCCGAATGTGAATCCTTCGAATACTTTGTTTTTAGAAGCGCAATCTTTGCCTGCCGCGGATTTGTTATCGAATCTAAAAACCTTGAGCTTGGCCCCATTTAAGGTTGTGATTCTCTTTACCAATCAAAAGAACTTTGATTTGGCTCGCGAAGAGTTGGGTGGAAAAACCGAACTTCGTAATCTTCAAATTGAAATTGGCGCCAATGTTTTGGGAATGCTTACGGAAAA
>CAZSVD010000210.1:0-3712 GCA_964610145.1 uncultured bacterium
CCGCCCACGCTAACCCAATAACACCGCCAATCCATAATAAATCGCGATAACCAAACCATGCCGCGCGCTGAACTTCTTCCTTGGTTTCTAATTTTTCAGTATCGCTGCGAGTCCATGCATCCATTTTTTTTGTCCAGCGAAAAGCAAACATTAAAAGAGCCATCCAACCGTAAGAGAGGAAAGCATCTGTAATCACCAGCGCGGAAAAATGGCTCTCGCTTAATCCAACAATTTCTTTCACCGCGAGCATATTAACCGTACCGCCGGTCCAGGTCGCCGCAAGCGCCGCAAAATATTCCCATGCATCGGATGTTAAAAGTGAACGAAAAAGAAGAAAGGCCACCAAGCCCGCAACGAGCATCGTGATATAAACCATCCACAAAGTTACAAAACTGGTTCGCCCCATTTGCAAAAGTTTTTTCACATCTGCCGGTGCGATCATTAGAATGAGCGCGATTGGCAGCAGCCAATTTGAAGAAAAAACACTCAGAGGCTCCGGGGTTTTGAGCCAGCCGAATTTAGTGAACACGGCGGGAAGAAAATACATCCAGAAAATTGCGGGAACAATCGCAAACCAATGTTTTGTGCGCGGATGAGCAGAAAACCCGAGCAGAACAATTTCAAGCGCGAGAATAAAACAACTCGCCAGAATCACAGATAAAATCATACGCGCGGCTCAACCCCGATTCCGGTTTTGATTTTTCGCAAATCATAAATTCCAGACTCACCAATCTGATAACCACGCGTTATTTTATCTTTCATAAAATAAGCCGAATCGAGATCAATGAAATCAAATCCCCCAACGCCCGCGACAAAATGCGCCGCGGCGGTCGTGGCGATTTCTGACTCCATCATCACCCCCATCATGAGCTTCAGTTTATTTTTTTTACATAGCTGCACGGCTTCCCACGCGCGATGAATTCCAAATTTCACAAATTTGATATTCACCGCCCCACGAAAACCTTTTTGAATTAATTTTTGAATATCTTCCACAGATGAAGCGCTTTCATCCGCGCAAACCAAAACCTTGGACTTACGGCTCACCTCAATCAAACCCTTCAGATCGGATTTGGGAACGGGCTGCTCAAGCAAAATCGGCCTAATCTGAAACGTCTCTAAATCACGGACAAATTTCAAAGCGGTCTTTGCGGTAAAACCCTGATTGGCGTCTAAAATCAATTTTATTTCCGGAGCAACACAATGAATCGCAATCACGCGCTCTAAATCAAGTTTTGGATTTTTCCCGACTTTTAACTTAATGACCTTGAAGCCGTCATTTTTAATCTGGCGCGCCGCAATCTCCGCTTCACGAACAGAACCGATCACAACGGTCATATCGCTCTGAATTTTTTGGCAGCGATTACCGAATATTTTCCAAAGCGGCTCACCCATCAGACGTGTAAAGGCATCAAGCAAAGCCATTTCCACAGCGGCCAACGCGCAGCGATTTTTGCCCGCAATCAGCTCAAGCTCCAAAAACAGCTCTAAATATTCAGTGACGCTTCGGTGCCGAATATGTTTTGCCATGGCCTGCAAAGTTTTACGGGTTCCGCTCACCGTTTCGCCGGTAATATGAGTTGCCACCGCGGCCTCGCCATAACCACGGGTACCGTCCGCAAGCTCGACCACAAAAAGTAAGTTATCAAGAGAAGCATGCGCGCCCGTCGCGATTTTAAACGGTGTTTTGAGCTTCGCTTTCCAGGGTCTGACTTCCGCGTTTAAAATTTTCAAATTGTAATCCCCGATGTCTTCAGTAAATTTTTAAATTCTTCCTCATCCAAAACTTTTACGCCCAAAGATTCCGCCTTGGTAAGTTTGGATCCAGCCTCGCTGCCGGCAACGACAAAATCCGTTTTTTTACTCACGCTCCCGGAAACATTCGCGCCCAACTTACGCAATGCGGCTTCAGCCTCCGAACGCCCCATGGCTTCCAAAGTTCCGGTTAAAACAAACGTCTTTCCCTTGCAGGGGTTATCCCCCAACTCCTTTTCCACGATATTCATTCGAATACCCGCGGCTTTTAACTTATCGATCAGTTTTTTTGTTCCTGGATTTTTAAAAAAATCACAAATCGACTGTGCCGTAACGGGGCCAATCTCGCGAATGCTCTCTAAATCTTCCTTGGCGACATGAATCAACTTATCCAAATGCCCAAAATGTTTTGCTAACACCGCGGCGGTACGCTCACCCACATCCGGAATACCTAAGCCAAAAATAAGACGCGCTAAAGTTCGTGACTTACTCGCTTCAAGTGCCGTCATCACATTCACGGCGGATTTTTCAGCCATGCGTTCAAGCGCCGCCAAATCTTCCGTTTTTAAACCATAAAGATCCGCAAAATCTTTGACCAGCTCTTCATCAACTAATTGATCAATTAGCGCGTAGCCTAAGTTTTCGATATCCATCGCGTTGCGTCCCGCGAAATGTTTAAGTCCCGCGCGCAATTTAGCTTTACAGGAAGGATTCACACACCGGGTGGCAACCTCTCCCGCAACACGCTCAACTTCGGTTTGGCAAACCGGACATTTCGCAGGAAAAATAAATTTTTTCAAACCCGAGGGACGTTTTTCCTTCAAAACAGAAATAACCTGAGGAATAATTTCACCGCTTTTCTCAATGAGAACCGTATCGCCCACACGGACATCCAAACGTTCGATTTCATCCGCGTTATGTAAACTCGCGCGCGATACGGTAGTCCCCGCAAGCTGCACAGGCTTAAGATTTGAAACAGGTGTTAAAACACCGTTGCGTCCAACCTGGACCGTAATCGCCTCAAGAATTGTCGCGGCTTGCTCCGCGGGATATTTATAAGCAATCACCCAACGCGGCGCCTTATTCGTACTGCCGCAAATTTTTTGTTCATCAAAAGAGTTTACTTTCACGACCATACCATCGATTTCATAAGGCAATTCATCGCGTAATTCCTGCACATGCTCAATCCATTTCATCGAGCTTTCAATCGAATCGCAGACTTTCCGATGCGGCACGGTTTTGAAACCCAGCTTTGTGAACAAGCTCATGGCTTCGTCCTGAGTTTGCGGTGCCTGTTTTCCTTCATACCGTGCTAATCCGTGAATAAAGGCATCCAGCTTACGATTGGCCACCATTTTTGAATCGAGTTGCTTGAGAGTTCCGGCACAGGCATTGCGCGGATTCGCAAAAAGCTCTTCATCATTTTTTTCGCGGGCTTCGTTTATTTTCTGAAACTGGCCTTTGGAAATATACGCCTCCCCGCGGACCTCAAGCAATTTTGGAATTTCACCCTTGAACGCGGAGCCGGGCACAGGAATCTTAAGCGGAATTGATCCGATGGTTTTAAGGTTTTCCGTGATATCGTCACCCGTTTTACCGTCACCGCGGGTCAAACCGCGAATCAATTCGCCGTTTTCATAAATAAGCGCGATTGAGACGCCGTCAATTTTCTCTTCAAGATGATAAACCGTTTTATCTTTTCCAAGCAGCTTGCAAATACGCTTATGAAACTCTTCCACTTCCTCGCGCGAGTAGGTATTATCAATCGACATCATCGGGACTTCATGGCGCACAGATTTAAATTCTGTAAGCGGCTCGCCTCCCACTCTTTGCGTGGGTGAATCCGGTGTCATGAGTTCGGGATGTGCTTTTTCTAAATCCTGCAATTCCCGCATCAGCCGGTCATACTCACGGTCTGAAATCACCGGCTTTGCTAAAACATAATATTTGTAATTATGCT
>CAZSVD010000211.1:0-2311 GCA_964610145.1 uncultured bacterium
CTAAAGAACTTTTTTTAACCGCGCTACTTTTCAATTCAGGGGCAGGCTATACTGACCTTGAACGCGGTTTGATTCTGAGTAAGGCGGAAAACGATTTTAAATTTTCTTCTCAGGAATTGGTTGAGCTCGTTTTGCCTCAAATTGGTTTGCCATCCAGTCCAAAAGTTTTAGCTCAATACACTCAGACAATGAAGTTGCCTGAGGCTGTTCTGAAGTTGATCCGTGAAAATAAATTGCCGTTTCAGGGCAGTGCCGGATTGGCAAAGTTCAAAAAAGCGGATTTAGATTATCTTTTGGATAATGTTTTGCGAAAAATTAAACCTACCGCGAGTCAGTTAACCTATATCAGCGAGTGGATTTTAGATTTGACGCAAACAGGCAAAAAATCAGCGGCGGTTATTCTTAAGAATCATCATTTGACGATACCCACAAAATCACCGGATCTTCGGATGGTGACTGACAATTTCTATAAGTCGTTACGGGCACTGCGCTTCCCTGGGCTGGCTGCAAAAGAAAAAGCCTTTCAGGATGCCGCAAAATCGTTAAAAGGGCAGGTTCAGGGACTTGAAATTCGTGCGCCGGATCACTTTGAACAAGAGGGATTTCATATCCAGGCGCATATCCGCACGCCTTCTGATTTGGCCAGGGTTTTGGAGCGGCTCCATGCGGTTCAAGGTCAGGCTGCGGCGCTGTTTGACACGGTACTCTGATTTCTCTACAATCCTCCGCTTATCGCTTAGAAGGAAATGGCTTTTGTTGCCCTAAATCCTTTTGAGCAGGCATTTTATAAAGATGATTAAAAATAAATTTTTCGTTTTTGGTTTGCTCGCTTTGATCGGGCTTCAGCTGTCTGTTTGGGCAGCGGAAGTTCGGGTTGTGGCGAATGTTGACCGTGAACAAGTCGCGGTCGGCGAAGAAGTTTTTTTGACCGTGCGTATTTTAGACGCCCGCGGAAATATCCAGGCACCGCAATTTCCGCCGCTTCGCGATTTAGATATTCATTATACCGGCCGTGCTTCCCGGATGAGTTTAATCAATGGTGTTTCGTCCTCAAGCATCGAGTTCAGTTATGCGGTTGCCCCCAGAAAGGCAGGGGCTTTTACGATTCCTGCAATTCCTGTCAACGTTAATGGGACTTCCTTTCAGACGAACTCTGTTCAGTTTCAGGCGGTTGATAATGGCAACTATGCTCCGCCGGCCGCTCAGGCTTCCGCGCCGTCCGGAAACTCCGCAGCTCAAAACGTGGCGGTTTCTCAGGCGCAGCCTCCGGCTGGAGCCGATAGCCGCATTTTTGCGGAGGCGCAACTCTCTAAAATCAGTGTTTATCAAAATGAACAGTCGATTTTAAGCTACTCGCTTTATACCAGCTTCGACACGCGCTACGAAGGTTTTGAATCAGAGCCCGAATTAAGCGGTTTTTGGATTGAAGAATTTCCGATGGAAAAAGAAGTTCCGAGAAATATGGTTTCGATTAATGGTCGCCGCTATATCAAGGCGGATATTAAAAAGGTGGCGCTCTTTCCGACTTCGCCCGGAAAGTATACGATTCAAACCGGAAAAATTAAAACCACGATCAAGCAAGATCAGCAACAAGATAATGTTTTTGATGAGTTTTTTAATGACAGTTTTTTTAACGGCGGAAATTTCTTTTCAAAACGCGAGACCCGGCTCTTGGCGCCGCGTCCGCTGACTATTGAGGTTAAGGCGTTGCCGGAGGCGGGCAAACCCGCGAGCTTTTTGGGGGATGTTGGAAATTACCGCATGACCGCGAGTTTAGACCGTTCCGAAGTCAAACAAAATGAGCCGGTGAAAATGACCTTGGTCATTGAAGGAATGGGAAACATTGACCGTGTCAACCGCCCGCGAATTCCTGATTTGAAAGGTTTCAGAACTTATGAAGCGGATTCCAAATCGGAAGTTTCGCGTGTGAACGATATGATTTCCGGCCGGAAAACTTTTGAAATTGTGTTTATCCCGCGTGATGAAGGAAAAATGTTTATTCCGCCGCTTGAATTTAGTTTTTTTGATCCCGTTCAGGGGAAATATCAAATCATTCAAACACCGAACTTTCCTTTAAATGTATTAAAGGGAGAAGCGGGGCCGTCACTGCCGGATGAAATCGCGGCTCAGCCCGATCTCAAAAAAGATGTTCAGGTGGAAGGAAAAGATATTCGTTACATCGAAACGCATTTACCGCCGGAAAGCCGTTTGGACGGAGTCAGTCGCTGGATTTTGACGGCGTTGGTTGGTTTTAACGGGCTGCTTTTGCTTTTGATCGCTTTTTTGATTTACCGCAAGAACAGAGAAAATT
>CAZSVD010000212.1:0-1896 GCA_964610145.1 uncultured bacterium
GCTTGCAACGCAGCAGATGAACTTTTTCAGCGGGTCTTAAGTTCCCATGATGCGGTAGCCGCAATCTACGTAAATCGTCTCCCCCGTAATACCGCTGCCGAGAGGGCTCAAAAGAAAGAAAGCCGCATTCGCAACTTCTTCGATTTCAACATTGCGCCCGAGCGGAGAACGTCTGGCATGATTCGCCAACATTTCCGTAAAACCCGCGATGCCGCGCGCGGCAAGAGTATTCACGGGCCCCGCAGAAATACCGTTAACGCGAATTTTCTTTTTCCCTAAATCGGAAGAAAGATAACGAATCGCGGACTCAAGCGCGGCCTTGGCAGTGCCCATCACGTTATAGTTTGGAACAACTTTGTCCGATCCAAGATAAGTCAGCGCCACAATGGAGCCGCCGTCTTTTTCCATCAAAGGCTCCATGGCTTTCGTCAAAGCAATCAGTGAGAACGCGCTGATTTCCTGCGCCATTTTAAAACCATAGCGGGAAGTATCCACCGTGCGGCCGCTGATATCTTCTTTTTTTGCGAAAGCGATGCAGTGCACCAAATAATCAAGTTTTCCAAAATCTTTTTGCAACCCTTCAGCTACAGCCTTGATTTGAGCGTCATCGTTCACATCGCAAGGGTAAAGCGGCGAAGTGCCGGGCAAAGTCGCGGCGAGCTCCTGCACATTTTCTTTAAGACGATCGCCCTGATAAGTGAACGCGAGCTGGCAACCGTGGTTGGAAAGCGCCTGCGCAATTCCCCACGCGATGCTACGCTTATTGGCAACGCCGCAAACAAGACCCTTTTTACCTTTTAAAAAATCAGACTTGAAAACCGGCACTTCAAATTGAACTTCGGACATAAATCCCCCTTAATGACTAAATGATTTCGAAGCGACTATTATAAACAACCTTGGGAAACGGGCAATCAAGATATCAAACCGCCGGTATAAATAAATCCGGCATTTTTCTTTTGTAGTAGGCAATCACCGGCCCCGTCATAGCCGTTGTGACTAACGCCATCACCACCATCATGGAAAAAACCTGCGATGAAAAAATTCCAAGTTCATATGCGATATTCAGCACGATCAATTCCACAAGACCGCGCGTATTCATCAAAGCGCCCACCAAAAATGCCGCGCGTCCCGGAATCCCGGCCACTTTTCCCGCCATCCACGCGCCGCCCCATTTACCAAGAATAGCCACACCCACGAGCACCACCGTTACGGGAAGGTCCTGAACGCGCAATAATTCCAGATGTGTACGCAAACCCGAAATGATAAAGAAAATCGGCAAAAGAAAAATCGAGCAAAAATATTCCAGTTTCTCGGTGAGATGCTCACAAAGTTTTGATTCTTTGGGAACAATCGTTCCGGCGACGAAAGCTCCAAAAATGGTATGAATTCCAATTACTTCCGTGGCCGTCGCCGAAAAAAACATCAGATAAAGCAACGCTGAAGCGGAAATAGTTTCCGAGGGCTGAAAACGCTCCTGCCAAATCCGAAATAAAGGCCTGACAACAAATAACATCACCGCAAGAAACACGATTAAAGCGATCAAGGTCCACACTACAACCAGCACCGACGAAGCGCTGATTAACGCGATAATCACCGACAAAAGCAGCCAGGCCGTAACATCATCCACCGCGGCGGCCGAAAGCGCCAATTGTCCGACCGATGTTTTAATCAAGCCGCTTTCCTGAAGCATGCGCACCAAAACAGGAAACGCAGTGATACTCATTCCGATCCCCATCATCAGCGCGAATGAAAGAAAATGAGTATCCGCGCCGTAGCCGCGATAAAGCCATGACGCCATCTGAACGCCCAAAAAGAACGGCAAAAAAATTCCGATATGACTGACCATGACCACGGCCTGCGTTTGATTACGCAGTAATTTAAAATCCATTTCCATGC